>CAYGTD010000007.1:0-12412 GCA_964352725.1 uncultured Roseivirgaceae bacterium | reverse complement strand
TTATAGTATTCATTCAACGAATCTCCAACAGACTTCACTGTTGTATCAAAAATTGTTTCATCAAGTAACATCCCAGTATATCTGTACTTAACATTATCACTTTCATCAATGCATCCTGAATCACAAGAAATTGTTTCGCTTCTTCCTGCGTCATCTAAAATAATATACCTAACACCTAATTCTGTTGTGTCATTAACTGAACTACTGAAGCCATTGGAATTTAAGTAGTCGTTAATTAATCCAATATCTATTCCTCTTTGAACAGATGAGTCAACAGGAACCTCAATGTTATCTTCACCACACGATACAATGAAAAAAGTCGATATTATACATATAAGCACTAAAAAATCTTTCATAAGAATAAGGCCTACTATTCGTATTTTATTCACCTACTTTAACAAGTTCAACATCAAAAACCAATATAGAGTTTGGTTTAATAATTTGTCCTGAACCTCTAGATCCATATCCCAGTGTGCTTGGAATATATAATCTTGCTTTACTTCCTTCATTAAGTAAGGCAAGCCCTTCATTCCATCCATCAATTACTTGACCTCCAAGTGGGTATGTGTATGGCTGATACTGACGATTTGGATTATATAAACCTTGTTCCTCCGCAACTTCTTTAATACTTGTATCAAAATAAGGTCCATCTAACACCCATCCTGCGTAATCAACACTCACAGATTGACCAATCTCTGGCTTAGGACCTGTGCCTTCTTGAGTGACAACATATCTTAATCCACTTTCGGTTGATTTTGCTTCTATATTATTATCTGACAAATACTTATCCAAAATTTCAGAATCAATCAATATTTGCTTCGATGCTAGCTCCTCAGTCTTCTTTTGCATAAATTCATAATATCCTTCTTCAGTTACCTGATCAATATATGACAATTGAAACTTGATATTACTTTCAGCAGAAATCGAATCTGGCAATGGTGCTCTAAAAGTTTTTGAAAATAAGTCTGCCGCATTAAGTTCAAAATGAACACTATCTCCTGTTCTCAATTGAGTGAATATTGAATATAGATCTCCTAATCCGGCTTCATTTTCTTTATTCACCTTCAAAGGCAATGGATTATTCATGTCTACCTTTTTTAGTGCCTTTCCATCTTCGGTCTCATAGCTCATGTAATAAAGAGAAACTAGTGAATCAGATGCTAAATCCCCGTCACCTTTTTCTACATATTTGACCTCTATTCCCCCTTCTGTCGTAAATGAATTATTGCCCGAACAAGCAGCCATCAAAACAATTATTCCTATGTATAATACCTTTTTCATTATCTAGTTTTTAAAACGTTTTTTTCTATTAATTCTTTGAATTTTTCTTCTGTTTCTTTTAGCGGTAGATCTGAAATTCCGCCAGATGCATTCTTGTGACCTCCCCCGCCAAAATATTCTTCCGCGAATTTATTCACCGCAACATCCCCGACGCTTCTAAATGAGAGTTTTATTTCCCCATCTCTTTCAATTATAATAGCAGCCATTACAATATTCTTAATGGACAAAGCATAATTGACTAATCCCTCGGTATCCCCTTGCTTTAGCTTAAAATTATCAAAATTGCTTTCTTCAATTACAAAATAAGCAACTCTCGATTCCTTATTCACCTTCAATTTTTGTGATAGCGCATACCCTAAAAACTGTAACCTCTCTAATGAATTTGTATCATATACTAACCTGCTCACCTTATTAGCCTCGGCACCAAGGTCGATGAGATCAGCTACTGTATGATGAATTTTTGAAGTGGTGTTTGAATGTTTAAATGATCCCGTATCGGTCATGATTCCAGCGTACAAACACTCTGCAATATCTTTATTTATGGCATTTTTTTCCTCATACTCATTGATCAAATCAAAGATCAATTCAGCAGTGGCTGCAGCCTTATCATCCCAGAAATTGAAATCAGGTTTTATTTCGGGATTCAGGTGATGATCTACCAAGACAATCTTAGCGGATGATTTTTGTACCGAATCCGACATATTTTTTATTCGCTTAAATCCCGAAAAATCTAAACAAAAAATAAGGTCACAATTCTTTATAAAAGAATCAGACTTATCAGTCTCCTCTTCGTAGTTAATAACCAATGAATTTCCCGGCATCCATTCCAGAAAATCTGGATAGCTAGTTGGTACTATTACCTGAATATCATGTCCTTTATTATTAAGAAAATGATATAACCCTAACGATGATCCTAATGCATCTGCATCTGGATTAGCATGAGTAGTAATAACAATTTTTCTGGGAGTCTTTAGAAAATCTCTTAGAACCTCAGTATCCTTCATAAATATGCCTGATCGGCAAAAAGTAAGCGGCAAAATTAGCAAGATTTATAAAACATAGTGTTGTCTCGGTGATTGAGTTATTTTTGCGCCGTTTTTAAAGCACAAAAAGAAAAAATAAAAATGGCAGGAACGACAACTTTTACGATGATTAAACCAGATGCTTTTGGAGCAGGAAACTCTGGCGCTATTATGAAAATGATAGAAGAGGCTGGATTTAGCATTAAAGCAGCTAAAATGACTAAACTTTCTAGCGAGCGAGCTGGTCAGTTTTACGAAGTACATAAAGAAAGACCTTTCTATAACGACTTAGTATCATACATGTCCTCTGGACCTATCATTGCAATGGTATTGGAAGGAGACAATGCAGTAGAATCATTTAGAAAACTAATTGGAGCTACTAATCCAGCTGAAGCTGAAGAGGGAACTATCAGAAAGATTTTTGCTACATCAATAGAAGCAAACGCAGTTCATGGTTCTGATTCAGATGAAAATGCTGCAATCGAAGCAGGATTCTTCTTCTCTACAACTGAGAGATTCTAAAATCAAGAAAATTTAGCCCATGATCATTCTTGATCATGGGTAATTTTTATCCCCTCGTCTTTTCTTTCTATCCAGAAATTATTGAAGCCTTCCCCAACTTGAATCACTATCTGCTTCAACTGAAGCAATTCTAGTATTGATAGAAAGTTAAAAATCACTAAAATTCTTTCTGGATTTTCAGCAATTAAATCAGAAAAGGCCATCTTTTTTCCATACACTAATCTTTCCATCAAAACTGATTTTTGTTTGGCGATAGTGTATGGATACTGAACAACTTGATGAGTAGGTTTATTCTGCTCAAACTCATATCGCTTCAACACCTTTTGGAAAACCTTCATCATCTTGTAAAGATCCAAATCTTGCATTTCGGATTCTACATTGATCGTCTCAGCAAGTTTTCTAATTTCTTTGTTTAGGTTACCCCTCTTTTCTTTACTAAGCCGCTCTGCTTCCATTTCTGCTAGTGTGGATACAACTGATTTATACTTTTTGTATTCCAATAAATGTCTAACCAATTCCTCTCTAGGGTCCACCTCATTGCCCTCCTCGTCAATAACTGGTCTTGGTAGTAACATTTTCACTTTAATTCTCATCAGTGTAGCAGCAACCAAAATAAACTCGCTAGCCACTTCTACATTCAAGCGCTCCAGATCTGTGATATATGTCAGAAAATCATCTGTAACTTTTGCGATAGGAATGTCATGGATATCTAATTCATCTCTTTCTATAAAGAAAAGAAGCAAATCAAAGGGCCCTTCAAAGAGCGGGAGCTTAATTTCAAATTTTTGTGAAGTAGCCATGATTCAAAATTAGAGACATTATGACTAATTCAAATAAATTACATTATATCACTTTGTATAATAAGACATGAAATATGATCAAAATATTAATTGTTGTTTTAGATTTAAATAAAGCAATCGACGTATACAGGCTTAAAAATGTCTTTATTTTAACTTCTTTCAAATGTGTAGTTTTGCCAATTACTATTTTACATAAGTCACTCTAGATCAAACAATCCTTTTGCTTAATCGTTGAGAAGTAACAATTTTAGAAATGGAAATCAAAGCAGGACCACTTTTAGGAAACATCAATAGCCCAGATGATCTAAAAAAACTAGACGAAAGACAACTTGCTCAAGTATGTCAAGAACTTAGAGATTACATCATCGATATAGTTTCTGTATATGGCGGACATTTTGGTGCTAGCCTAGGAGTGACTGAATTAACAGTAGCTCTTCATTATGTTTTTGATACGCCTAATGACCAACTTGTTTGGGATGTAGGACATCAAGCATATGGACATAAAATTCTCACAGGTAGAAGAGATCAATTTTATACAAATAGAAAATACAAAGGACTCTCGGGCTTCCCTAAAAGATCTGAAAGCATCTATGATTCTTTTGGAGTTGGTCACTCATCTACATCTATTTCTGCTGCGCTTGGTATGGCAGAAGCATCAAAACAGAAAAATGATCCTAACAAGCAGCACATTGCTGTTATAGGGGATGGAGCTATGACTGGTGGTTTAGCTTTTGAAGCAATGAACCATGCAGGTGTTTCTAATTCCAACTTACTCATTGTATTGAATGACAATTGTATGTCGATTGATCCTAATGTAGGAGCATTGAAGGATTATTTAACAGACATTACTACTAGCCAGACTTACAATAAATTTAGAGATGAAATCTGGAAATTGTTAGGAAAGGTGAGCAAGTTTGGTCCCAATGCTCAAGAAATAGCATCCAAGGTTGAAAACAGTGTTAAGTCTTTACTTTTGAAACAAAGTAATCTTTTCGAATCACTAAATCTAAGATACTTCGGCCCTGTTGATGGACATGACGTCAACCATATGGTTGATGTGATGAATGATTTAAAGAAAATTCCTGGCCCTAAGATTTTGCATTGTCTCACGGTAAAAGGAAAGGGATATGCACTGGCAGAAAAAGATCAAACAAAGTGGCATGCACCAGGTACATTTGATAAAATCACTGGCGCCATAAATAAAAAGACATTTGATATCCCACAGCCGCCAAAATACCAAGATGTATTTGGTCACACCCTAGTGGAGTTGGCTAAAAAAAATAAAAAAATAGTTGGAATTACTCCTGCAATGCCTTCAGGTTCATCCATGAAAATAATGATGGATGAGATGCCAGACAGAGCATATGACGTAGGAATAGCAGAACAGCATGCAGTCACATTTTCAGCTGGCTTGGCTTCTCAAGGGATGGTTCCTTTTTGTAATATTTATAGCACCTTTATGCAAAGGGCCTACGATCAAGTAATCCATGATGTATGCCTTCAAAAACTCCCTGTGATATTTTGTATGGATCGTGCTGGAGTAGCTGGAGCAGATGGACCCACACACCATGGAGCTTACGACATTGCCTTCATGAGGTGCATTCCACATATGGTAGTGGCTGCACCACTCAATGAAGAGGAGCTGCGAAATATGATGTTTACCGCCAGTGAATTTGATGGTCCCTTCTCTATCAGATATCCAAGAGGAAATGGCGTAATACCAAATTGGAAAACTCCATTGAAGAAAATAGAGATCGGCAGAGGTCAAAAAATTGTAGGTGGTGAAGAAGTGGCCATTTTAACTATCGGCCACATTGGAAATTATGCTATCAAGGCTTCTGCAGATCTTAAACAAGAAGGTCTAAACCCTGCTGTTTTCGATATGCGGTTTGTAAAACCTCTCGATGAAGACTTGCTTCACAAAATTTTCTCCGAATTTGATAAAGTCGTAACGGTTGAGGATGGTTGTTTAATGGGCGGTTTCGGCTCAGCAGTTTTAGAGTTTGCAGCGGACAATAATTATCAAGTACAGATCAAGAGATTAGGGATCCCTGATGAAATTATAGAGCACGGTGAACAACCAGAGCTACATAGAGAATGTAACTATGATGCTGATGCCATCAAGGTGGCGGTTCGTCAATTTGTTTCTGAGAAAGAGCTTGCTATTCAGGAACTCTAATAATTGAATTAGCTGATTCTCCGAAATTTTACTTAGCTTAAAGATGTAAATGAGAATCTACCATATTTCTGTGGCGATTGTTTTTGCTTGCTTACTCGCTTTTAGTTCATGCAGACAATCTTCCAAAAGCCAACAAAGCTCTTTACCTGAAAGGGAAGAATTCATTGCCGATTTTGACTTGAGCAAGATCAAGGAACGAGGCTATTTGATTGCGCTTATGGAAAATAGCTCAACGGGTCTTTTCGTCTATAAGGGTAAGACCATGGGCTATGAGTATGAACTCTTAAAAAGATTTTGCGATGAACAAGGGTTGGAGTTGAGAATTAATATCACCCAAAATTTGGCTGAGGCATTTAATAAGCTTAACACTGGGGAAGGAGATATTCTAGCCTATAATCTCACTGTTACCAAAGAGAGAAAAAAGAAAATTGCGTTTACTCATTATCATAGTCTCCAAAATCAGGTACTTATTCAGCGTAAGCCAGCAAATTGGAGAGACCTGAAATTGCATGAGATAGAAGCTCAACTCATTAGAAATCCTGTGGATTTAATTGGAAAGGAAGTGGTTGTTCGACCACATTCAGCCTATTTCGACCGCCTAGTTAATCTGTCTGATGAAATTGGAGGTGACATCATAATAGTGCCAGGAGAAACAAATTCAGAGACTGAGCAATTGATCGAAATGGTTTCGAGAGGAGATATTGATTTCACTGTTGCGGAGGAAGATGTGGCTCTAGTTAATTCAACCTATTACTCTAATATAGATATCAAAACAGCAATTAGCTTTCCAACACAAATAGCATGGGGCATCAGAAAAAATGCTGAATCGTTACAATCAGAGCTGAACGAATGGATTGTGAAGATGAGAAAAACCGCTGACTATTATGTGATTTATGATAAGTATTTTAAAAGCTCCAAATCCGCATTAAGGCGGTCAAAAAGTCAGTACTCATCCTTTGGAGGTGGAGATGTGTCTCCGTATGATTCATTGATTAAAGAAGCTGCTCAAGAACTTGAATGGGATTGGCTTTTGCTTGCTGCTCAAATTTTTAGGGAATCTAAATTTGAAAAAAATGTGGAGTCTTGGGCTGGAGCTGTTGGATTAATGCAAGTTCTTCCGAGGACAGGAAGACAGTACGGAGTTAATGATTTAAAAGATCCTGAGAGAAATATACACGCTGGAAAAGAGCAGTTGCTTTGGCTTCAAAAACAGTGGAGTAAAAAAATTAAAGATGAAGATACCAAGCTGAAGCTAATATTGGCTTCCTATAATGTGGGTCTTGGTCATGTACAGGATGCTGCTAGACTCGCTGAGAAGTACGGTAAAGACCCAAATAGCTGGGAAGATGTAAGTGAATTTTTACTTAAAAAATCATATTCTAAATACTACAAAGATCCAGTTGTTCGGTACGGATACTGTCGCGGTTCAGAACCAGTCAACTACGTGAAAAAGATTCTGGAGATCCATGAAAACTATAAGGTTCTTTTAACGGTTGACGCACAACCAACTATTTAGCATAAGTTAAACTGCTATATCAAAATAGTTGGTCTCTCCCTCTCGATAGTATTTATCAAAAACTATATTTGTTGAACACTCAAATACATCACCAATGAAATCTCAGCACGTAATCCTTTTGGAGGAATATGCAAAAATCAGAAAGTCACAGTTAAACATAGATCAATTCACCTACATTCTTAAAATTTATCCATCGCTGCTGGTTTGCATGAGCGATGGGAAGTTAGATAAAGAAGAATGGGATGGTGTACTTAATATCTCTAAAGGCTTGGCTCTTTTATACCTTGATCAGATGCCAAATTCTTCTGGTGAAAAAATAGAAACCCTTTTCAGAACTGAATTCAGGTATCTTTTGGAGAACATAGATAAGTGGGAAAAGAAATTTTTGAATACACTCAAATCTTATCTTGAAGAGCATAAAGGAGAAAAAGAGTTTGTATATGAAGCAATGTATCTTTTTGCCAATGCTGCAGATGGAATAGGTAGCGAAGAGCAAAGAGCAATAGATAAACTTTCTTCTAGGCTATCTTTAGAGCATTAAAGCGATCAATCACTTTCCTGAAATCAACATTTTCTGGATCTTGGGATAAGAATTCAGACATTACCTGACGCTGAATTTTCCCAAGTCTTAGTGCCTCACTATACCGCATATCTGAAAATGTGACCATACTATAAAGTGGAATCCACTCATTAGGGTATGCTTCTTGAATTTGCCTTTCAAGTTCCTTTTTCCTTAAAAAATTTTCATCTCCAACATGATCTCTCATTTCTAAAAAATTGTAAAGCGCCAATTCAGAAATGGCGTCTGCATCCTTTTTTCGAAACGAGGAGTATTTGGGAAGAATAACATCCCAATCGAAATTTAATTCTTCACTCATCTCGATGAAAAGACTTACATCTTCAAAACCTGAATTCATTCCTTGGCCGTAAAATGGGACTATTGCATGTGCTGAATCTCCTATAATTAATGTCCTGTTCTTGTCCCAAGGATCACAGGTGATTGTGATTAGCGATGAGGTAGGGTTACTTTCAAACTGCTCTACAATATTTGGTATGAGCTCATATGCGTCTGGAAAATAAGACTGAAAGAAGTTTTTCACATCTTCCTTATCTTTCAATGAATCAAATGAAGGTTTTCCTTCAAACGGGAAAAATAATGTGCATGTAAAGCTTTTATCGCTGTTGGGTAACGCTATCAACATAAAATTACCCCTAGGCCAGATGTGTAAAAAATTAGGCTCTAGAGCAAAATTTCCATCAATTGGATCAATTGATAATTCCTTATATCCATGCTCTATGTAATGCTGAGAATAGTTGAATCGATCTGTGAATTGAAGCTTCTTCCGAATAGAAGAGAAAGCTCCATCTGCTCCTATTATTAGATCAGAAGTACTCGACTTTCCATTTTCAAAAACGATAGTATTTGCTTCAAAGTCAATTGTTTCACATCTGTGATCAAAGAATACTTGTACCCCTTCTTTCTCCGCTTCTTCTATTAGGATTTCGTTAAGCTTTGCTCGGGATACAGAATTGATGAATTGTCCTTCTTTACCATAAGGCTGAGAGGTTAAGTTATTCTCCTCATCATGCATCATTCTACCATTCATTGGAATCAGGTAAGGCTGTATTTTTTCAAAAATGCCTGCCATCTTCAATGGTTTGATCCCTCGATCACTCAATGCTAGATTAATCGACCTGCCCTCTGCTACTTCGGCTTTTCTAGGATCCGACCTTTTTTCAAAAATCTCAACAGAGAATCCTTTTTGCTTAAGTAGCAAAGCGAGCAAAGAGCCAACAAGCCCTGCTCCAACTATGGAAATCTTATTCTTCACTATTAATCGCTTCTTTCAATATTTCAATAAAATTATATACGTCTTGAAATGTGTTGTATAATGGAACTGGAGCTACTCTAATCACATTGGGCTCTCTCCAGTCTAAAATCACTCCCCTGGAAACAAGGGTGTCAAAAACACTTTTTCCATGATTCTTTAAGTAAAGCGAAAGTTGACACCCACGCTCCGCCTTATTAGATGGTGTAATTATTTCAACATGTTTTTTAAGAATCTCTGAGTCAGAGATAAGCTCTTCCATATAACCTGTCAAAAGAATACTCTTAGCTCTCAATCTATGAATATCAGCTTGATCAAAAATATCAAGAGAAGCTAAATGAGAAGCATGAGAAAGTACATTTACATTACTCAACTGCCATCCATCTACAGACTTAATAGGATTTATCCCGTTGTTCATTTTGAATCTCGCCTTAGCATCATGACCCCACCAACCAGACATTCTAGGAATTGTTTGATCTTTCCCATGTCTCTCATGAATGAATAAACCTCCAACTCCTCCCGGACCAGAATTAAGATACTTATAGCTACACCAGACAGCAAAGTCAATTTCATCATCGTGTAGATTCGTAGGAATATTCCCGACTGCATGAGCTAAGTCAAAACCTACGTTTGCACCAACATCATGTGCGGCTCTGGCAATAGTCTTCATGTCAAAAAATTGTCCTGTATAATATTGAACCCCAGGAAACATCACCAATGCAAGCTCATTCCCTAACTCCGCTATTTTATTAATAATTTCTTGCGTGGATAAATATTCGGAATCATCAGAATCAATCTCAATGAGATTATCAGCAGCATTGAATCCATTGACAACAATCTGTGAATGTGTTGCATAGAAATCGGACGGAAAAGCGCCTTTCTCTATTAAAATCTTCGTTCGTTTTCCTTTGGGTCTATAAAAAGACGTAAGCGCCAAGTGAAGATTAGTAGTCAGATTATTCATTGCTACTACCTCATCTTCTTTTGCTCCTAAGATTTTACATAGTGTTTTCTTCGCATTTACATGATAGCTAACCCAAGGTTTCTCTCCTGTAAAATGACCTTCAACTCCATGATCTTTCCAGTTTTTCAACTCGTCTAAGAGATACCGCTCTGTAGTTTTAGGCTGAAGGCCAAGAGAATTTCCACATAAGTAAATACTCTCTTTCCCATTTCTAATAGGAATATGAAACTGGCTTCTAAAATGAGCCAATTCATCTGACTTATCTAATTCTCGGGCTTTATCGGCTAGGTTTTTCAAAATTGTTATTCAATCTTATTATTCACGATGGAAGATTTACAAAAAGAAATAGTGAGACTCAATAATTAAGTCTAGGATTTTTTGAGTTAATCAGTGAATCTTGGATCCGTTTCCATGGTCTCACCACAATTATCGCAAGTTCTTAGTTCTTCAGAGTTAAAAAATTCTTTAAATCTTGGCTGAAAATCTTTCTCAACATCCGTTAACGGAAAGTAGGTTTCATGGAGCTTGTTGTTACAATTATCACAAAACCACATTAACCCATCTTTATGCTGAGATTCTCTTTTTCTTTCAATAACCAAACCAATGGTATTCTCGCCACGAGCCGGCGAATGAGGAACTTTTGCTGGATGTAGATACATTTCACCTTCTCTAATCGGAATTTTTACCGCTTTCCCCTCTTCTTGAATTGTCACTTCGATATCACCTTCTAGCTGATAAAATAATTCTTCAGTTTCATTGTAGTGGTAATCCTTCCTAGCATTAGGTCCTCCTACAATCATCACAATGTAGTCTCCTGCGTCCTTATAGAGGTTTTTATTCCCAACTGGGGGTTTTAAAATATCTCTGTTTTCATCAATCCACTTGCCTAGATTAAATGGTCTTTTTATTGCCATGCCTTAGATGTTTATTTTTGAAGAAAAGTTAGATAATTTTTATGGATTTAAATCTAGAAGGGCGAAGAGCTTTAGTCTGCGGAAGCACACAAGGAATGGGATTGGCAATTGCCAAAGAGCTTAACAAGCAAGGAGCTAGTGTTACTCTTTTCGCTCGTAATGAGGAGGAGATGAAAAAAATAGTATCAGAACTAAACGGAAATAACAATGACTATTTGGTGGCAGATTTTGATGATTTAGACTCTGTTAAGTCTAGCATTGCTGAAGGTTTGAAGAAAGGAGACTATCATATTCTCATAAACAATACAGGAGGTCCTCCTTCTGGAAAAATTGAAGACGCAACTTTGGATGACTTTCAAACCGCAATGAGTCGGCACCTTCACGTAAGCCATACTTTGAGTCAGATGGTGCTGCCGGGTATGAAGAATGCTAAGTTTGGAAGAATAGTGAATATCATTTCAACTTCAGTTAAAATTCCCATTAATGGACTTGGGGTGAGCAATACAGTAAGAGGTGCAATGGCTTCATGGGCTAAAACGATGGCAAATGAGCTAGGACAATTTGGAGTAACAGTAAATAATATTTTGCCTGGGTTTATCAATACTGGAAGAATTAAAAGTATTGTATCACAGCGATCATCTTCACAAAATAAAACTGAACAACAAATAAAAGATGCAATGATGTCTACAATTCCAGCAGGCCGCTTTGGTGAGCCTGAAGAAATTGCTGATTATGCTGCGTTTTTGTGTTCCAATAGTGGAGCATACATCAGCGGTACTAGCTTAAGAGTAGATGGGGGAAGGACTGGATCAATCTAATACTGACCGCTCTAAAAAATTAATCAATGAAAAAGCTTCAAAACTTCATCAACGGGGAATACTTAGATCCTATCAAAGGAAGATATATCGACAATTATGAACCAGGTAACGGACTGGTTTATTCACAAATTCCTAATTCTTCAAAAGAGGATTTGGAATTGGCTGTAAAAGCTGCAGAAGATGCTTTTCCTGCATGGAGTAAAATGTCTATTGACAAGCGGAGTAGGATTCTTCATAAACTAGCCGACCTCATTGAAGAAAATTTAGATGATTTAGCACTTGCTGAAAGTAGAGACAATGGGAAAACATTAGCTCTTGCTAAAACTGTTGACATTCCGAGAGCTTCAACCAATTTTAGATTCTATGCATCAGCGATAGTCAATTTCTCTTCTGAGTCCCACATCTCAGAGGGCTTTATGGTCAACTATACCAGAAGAGCTCCCATAGGCGTTGTAGGCTGCATCTCTCCCTGGAACCTCCCCTTATACCTATTCTCTTGGAAAATTGCTCCTGCGCTGGCTATGGGCAATTGTGTGGTTGCTAAGCCTTCTGAACTAACTCCTATGA
>CAYGTD010000006.1:22606-43046 GCA_964352725.1 uncultured Roseivirgaceae bacterium | reverse complement strand
TTGGTATTGCTAAAATGCCTAATTTTAATTGCAATGGCAGAGGTCGAAAAAGATATTCGTGCGCTAACCCAAGAAATAGCTGATCTAAGGAGCAAACTCGATCGCTCTCAGCAGGATTATGACTCTCTAATAGATAAGACGAATCAAAACCTAAAAGATCTTTTTGATAACTCGAATGACCTTATTACCATCTTTAAAACCACTGGTGAAATTCGATTCGCCAATGAAGCTGTAAAAAATAAGCTAGGCCATAATGAAGAAGAAATAATCAATCTGAAATTTCTTGAGGTGGTCCACCCAGATCATAGAAGAAGTGCTCTTCAAAATATCCTTAAAATAACTGCCGGAAGTAGGTTTGAGAAATTTGAAACAGTTCTGATATCAAAATCTGGCAAAAATATTTATGTGACTGGTAAGCTCACATCCATTTTTGAAAATGATGAGCCTGCAGAGTATCGATGTGTTTTTTATGATATTTCTGAGAGGATTAGAGCGGAAAGTGCTCAAAGCCTCTACTATCAGATTGCCAATATCACCATTACAGAGAATGACCTAACACAGCTATACAATAATGTGTATGAGCAGTTAAATCAAATGCTGAAGGTGAAGAATTTCAACATCTCACTGCTCAAAGGAAAGAAATACCAAGAGATTTTTTGCATCAATGAAAAGAAGGAAGAATATGAATTCACTAATGATGTGGAACATGCACTTATGAGCTACACCTTTGACAGAGATAGATCATTAATCGTTTATCAGGACGGCATTCATAAAATGAGTGAGCAAAGCGGTGTGACGTTTGAAGACCCCATTCCAAAAATTTGGCTAGGAGTCACATTAAAAACTCCAACTGAAAAAGGGGTCATGTCTATTTGTAGCTATGATGATCAAAGTGCCTTCAACAACAAAGATCTTGAGCTTCTTGATTACATAGGTGGACAGATCAGTCTTGCCATGGAGCGAGAGCACAAAGAGGAGAAAATAGAAAATCAAGCTGCCACTCTAAGTGCGATTTTCAATAGCAGTACACATGAGATTTGGTCAGTAGATAAACTTTTTAGATTTACCTCATTTAATCAAAATTATGAGGTAGCCTTTAAAAATTACCATGGTTTTTCTCCCCAAATTGGGTCAAGTCTAAATGATATTGATGAGACACGTTTTGATGAAATAAAACCTTTCTGGAATGCTAAATACGAAGAAGCTTTCACAGGAAAATTTGTCAACTTTCAAACCGACACGTTCGACCAAAAGGGTAAGCAAATTTGGCGAGAAGTATTTATGAATCCTATATTTCTCCCAAACGGAAGAATACAGGAGGTTTCAGTAATCGCTAATGACATCACAGATAAGAAAGAGGCTGAAAGTGCCATTGTTGCCAGCGAGGAGAAGTTTAGAAATATCTTTGAATCTTTCCAGGATATTTACTTCCGATGTGATTCTGAGGGAGTCATTACGATGATCAGTCCTTCTGTTCAAGAAGTGATTGGATTTCAACAAAAAGAAGTTTTAGGTAAGAATCTTCGTGAGTTCTTTGACTCACCAACATCGGTTGATAGAATCACTCATATACTAAACAAAGAAGAGCGAATTAGAAACATTGATGGATCACTAAAAACTGCCAGTGGCAAAACATTGCAATTTTTATTCAATGTTCGTCAGATAAGAAAAGATGATGGGTCTGTGCAGACAGAAGGTGTTGCACGCGATGTTTCTCAACTTAAAAAGACGAACGAAAAACTCAAATTAGCTAAAGAGGAAGCTGAAAGATCACTAAAAGTAAAAGAGCGTTTCCTTGCCAATATGAGTCATGAGATAAGAACACCTATGAATGGCATTATCGGAATGATCGATTTGATGGCAAGTACGAAATTGAATGAAGAGCAGTCAGAGTATGTGAAAACGATTGATAAATCATCGCAGACACTTCTCAATATTCTTAATGACATATTAGATCTTTCGAAGATAGAGGCTGGTAAAATGGATTTAAGACTAGCTCCTATTCAGTTAGTGAAAACAATAGAAAAAGTATATGATCTATTTTCACAACAAGCAATATCAAAAGATAATAATCTCTTCTATCACATCGATGAGCGCATTCCAGAATGGATATTAGCTGATGAAACAAGATTAACTCAAGTACTTTCAAATCTGACTGCCAATGCAATCAAGTTTAGCGAGTCAGCTGGCAACATAAATATTAGCGTTCGATTAATATCCTCAAAAGAGAAAAACCTCACTTTTAAAGTCGCTGTAAAAGATTCTGGTATTGGTATTAGTGAAGAGGATCAAGAAACACTTTTTCAAAATTTCCATCAGTTGGATAATAGTAGTACTAAAAATTTTGGAGGAACAGGACTTGGGTTGGTGATATCTAAAGAGCTAGTAAAATCGATGGGTGGTGATGTAGGTGTGGTATCTACCCCAGGACTTGGAAGTACATTTTGGTTCACGTTCAAAGCGGAAGAAATCGAAGGCGTGGCTGTCGACAGTCCAAAAACAGAACAAGTATTTGACCGACAGTTTAGCAATATCCCAAAAATTCTATTGGTGGATGACAATCAAGTTAACCGTAAAGTGGCTCGGAGTATTCTAGAAAAATCTGGATGCGAAGTAATAGAGGCGACTGATGGATTTGAAGCTATTGAAAAGGCTAGTAATGACACGTTCGATCTAATTTTTATGGATATACAAATGCCAAAAATGGATGGAATGAAAGCTACTCAAGAGATTAAAGCACTTGGCCTTAATAAAATTCCACCAATAATAGCAATGACCGCTTATTCAATGGAGGAAGACAGACAAAAATTTCTAGATGCTGGTCTTGACGATTATTTATCAAAGCCAATAAAAGCAACGATCCTAATTAATATGGTTCAAAGCTGGCTGGAGTTTGAACCGAAAAAAGTATCCATTGAGCCTATAAAAAAAGTAAATGAGGATTTAATCATTAATCAAAATACCCTTAACCAATTAGCTAAGTTTGGCGGTCAAGAATTAATTGAATCAACACTAAATGAATTTGAATTAGAAGCTACAGAACTGGTCATTAACACTATTATGTATTTCAAAGAGGATAATTATGAAAAAATGAAAGGTGAATTACATACTTTAAAAGGCAATGCTGGTACTTTAGGAGTAGAAAGGCTTTCTCATCAGGCAGCAGTTATTGAAAAAATGATAAAAGAAAATAACTTTGACAAACTGAACGCTGAAATAAAACTATTATCAACAAGGCTGAAAGAATTCAAAAAAAGCAGTCAAAACCTATTAGTCACCAATGAGTAAAAAAATAATTGTAGCCGAAGACAGTAGTGTCATCCAAAACCTAACAAAGAAGATTTTATCTCAACTTAGCTATGAAATAGTAGCTGTTAAAAACGGACAGCAGGTAATCGACTTGATGGAAAAAAATTCTTACGATCTTATTCTTATGGATATTCACATGCCAGTGATGGATGGAATGGATTGCGCAAGAGCTATCAGAAAGATGTCTGGTGATCAGAAAAATATACCCATTATTGCTATTACTGGAAACGCCAATAACTATTCACAAGATCAATTTACAGAAGCAGGAATCAACGAATTTTTACCAAAGCCTCTCAACTATGACAGCTTAGTAGAGTTAGTGAAGAAATTTACGGATGACAATTAAATACACGAATCACTTTTTAAATAAGCTAGAGGACATCATGTCTGAAACTGAATATATACTCAGGTATGAAAAGGGTAATTTTCAGTCTGGTTATTGTATTCTAAATGAAAGTAAAGTGGCTATTGTAAATAAATTTTTTGCCTTGGAGGGCAAAGTAAACAGTCTAATCGAGATCATCCGATCGATAAAAATTGACTCCTCCAAACTGAGCGAAGGAAATCGAAAACTATACGCAGAAATCAATCAAAATCAACTCCAACTGTGAAGGTTACTTTTCTGGGCACAGGCACTTCTCAGGGTGTTCCTGTCATTGGTTGCAACTGTGAAATTTGCTCGTCTGTAGACTTTAGAGATCAGCGTCTTAGGTCTTCCATTTACATAGAAACTAAGCAAGGCAACATCGTAGTGGATACTGGCCCGGATTTTAGACAGCAAATGCTGAGAGCGCGCGTTACCCAATTAGATGCAATTCTCTTCACTCATGCACACAAAGATCATACGGCGGGAATGGACGATATTCGTAGTTTCAATTTCCTTCAAAAAAAGGATATGCCCGTTTATGCAACAAAGGACGTTCAAGAGCAGCTTAAGCAGGAATTCTCCTACATTTTTGCCGAGAAAAAATACCCTGGAATACCTCAAGTCAATTTAATAACGATTGATAAAGATGCATTTAAAATTAACGGACTTGAGGTTTCTCCTATTGAAGTAATGCACCACAAACTGCCTGTATTAGGTTTCAGAATCAATGATTTTACATACATCACAGATGCAAATTTTATTTCGGAAGAGGAGAAAGAGAAAATAAAAGGCTCAAAAATATTGGTCCTCAACGCACTACAAAAACAGCCACACATTAGTCATTTCACCCTTGAAGAAGCCCTTGACTTAGCTCAAGAAATAGGAGCTGAAAAGACCTATCTAACGCATATCAGCCATCGACTTGGACTGCATTCTGAAATTTCCAGAGAACTTCCTAAAAATATAGAGTTGGCTTGGGATGGATTAAAAATATCAATCGATAATTGACAATGAATAATTGTTAATTGCAGAATGTTTCACAATTACTTCTTTCTAAAGCGCCTAGCTCCAGCTCTTGAAAAAAAGTTGAAAGGACTATCGCTCCTTGAATGCTTTTCTCAAAATAAAGATGAGCTGATTTTAGGCTTTGGAAATTCCGAAAGAGCATTTTTCATTCGAGCCAACTTAGACCCCAACATTTCCCTTCTTTCTTTTCCTGATTCATTTGCAAGAGCAGGAAGAAATAGTATTGATCTGTTCCTTGGATTAATTGATCAAAAAGTGGCCAGCGTTTCAGTGTTTGACTTTGAGAGATCATTTCAGATTTTGTTTACCACTGGTAATGCATTGATATTCAAGATGCATGGAAGAAGAGCAAATATTATTCATTCAAAAAATGAAAAAGTTTTAAAAATCTTTAGAAAGTCTCTTCCAGCGGACTTGGAAATGATCCCATCTCAACTCAATAAGAAATTTGAAATATCAAGAGAATCTTTCAAGGAACACGATAATGATCCCGTTTCACTTATTCCAGCATTAGGGAAAGAGGTTAAAATCCATTTAGAAAAATCTGGGTTTAATGATTTGAATGAAGAAGGAAAATGGGAAAAATTTAATAGCCTGCTAACTCATTTAGATCAAAACCCGATTGCATTAATAGATGGAAACACTCCAAGAATAAGCCTCATTGAAAAAGGAGAACCTTCAACGCAAGATCCAATAGCTGCTACCAATTGGCTCTATGAAACTACTGCTAGAAAGGCGTACTTTGAAAAGGAAAAAAATGCAGCCATCAATCAGCTAAAGCAAAGGATTAAGAAATCAGAAAACTACATCCTGAAAACATCAGATAAGCTGAGACAGATGGAAAAGTCAAGAAGTCCTGAAGAAGTGGCCAACATACTCATGGCTAATCTTCATCAAGTCCAGAAAGGACTATCCAAAGTGGTGCTGACTGATTTTTATTCCAACGAGCCCATTGAAATAAAACTGAATGTGGCATTATCGCCGCAAAAGAATGCGGAGAATCTCTATCGTAAATCAAAGAATAGGCATCAAGAAATCAACTCACTAAAAGAAAATATTAATGAAAAAGAGAAGCTCATTGAAAAAATAAGTCGTCAAATTTTACACATTGACGGGATTGACAACACTAAGGAATTGAGGAAATACTTGAAGGAAAATGGACTTATCAAAAAAGAGAAAGTTCAGGAAGAGCATCTCCCCTACCATGTTTTTGAAGTAGATGGATGGCAAATTTTTGTAGGTAGAAATGCAAAGGCAAATGATGTATTGACTTTGAAAGTAGCCAACAAAAATGACCTCTGGCTACACGCTAAAGATGTAGCAGGTTCTCATGTAGTAGTAAGACAAAAGCCAGGACAAAACTTCCCAAATCATATTATCGAAAAAGCTGCCTCACTTGCTGCTTTCAATTCAAAACGAAAAACAGACACTCTTTGCCCTGTCATCTTCACCCCAAAGAAATTCGTGCGAAAAGTAAAAGGTAGTCCTGCTGGACAAGTGATTGTAGAGAAAGAAGAAGTGGTGATGGTGGAGCCTTCATCTGGGAATAGCTAATAAAACTTTCCTACTTTCGCAAAAAAATAAAAGAATGGAACTACTTGAACTCATTGGATGGCTTGGAGCCGGAGCATTATTGATTGGATTTGCTTTAAATATTTTTCAGAAAATAAAAGCAGATTCAAATGCCTACTTACTTCTTAATCTGATAGGCTCTACTCTACTTCTTTACAATGCTTACATGAATGGAGCTTTTCCATTTGTAGCTGTCAATTTTGTATGGGTCGTATTTTCTAGTGTGAAATTGATTCAAATAGGTAGAAGGTCATAGAAATGGATGGAACAATAAGAGAAAATATTTCGATAGGTTCAGAAGTTGAAGTCGTTCAAAAACATCACCAACGTTCTGGAGAACTAACAGAGGGAGTAGTGAAACGAATCCTTACTAAATCACCCAACCATCACCATGGTATTAAGGTAATGCTAGAAGATGGAATTGTGGGGAGGGTAAAAAAAGTGTTACAATAGAAAATGATACTATAAGTACACTCAAATAAAAAAAAGGTCTAGCTAAACTAGACCTCTTTGAATCCATAATATTTTATATAAACTTATTTCTTTTTTAGGACCACTTCATAGTCTACAGTCTCGCCATCCTCTGTCCAATCACCCTCCAACTCAGTTGCTGTTAGTTTTGTGATTTTGAAATTAATTTCCTCCACTTCGGTTACAACATTTCCATCTTCATCTTCACCCTCACTTTCAAATGAGAAATTAAGTTCTTCTCCCTTAGTGATCCATAGCCAAGCACCATCGTAGCAATCTATATAACTTTCAGATGGATCTACTTTGTTCTCATAGTCATAGCAAAAAGTAAAATCTCCATCCGCATCAAATTTCAATGAAAGAGCGTAAGAAGCGGTATCATTTTCTTCGTATACTTCACCATCTACAGAGTAAAGCTCCCACTCTCCAATGAGTAGGTCAGCGTTAGCGGGAGTATCGGGATTATCGGGATCATTGGATGCTGTGGGTGTCTCTTTATCTTCCCCACAAGAGCCTAAAAATAAAAGGGATGCTGCCGCTACTGTAGGCGTTAGCAATTTGTTCACATTTGTTTTCATTATATATTTAATTTGGTTGTTCAATTTTTTCTTGTTCTAGCCAGTAGTTTTCACTGTTCGGCACTGATATACATTTATCGTATAGTTCATCTCTCTCCGTTAAGATGGCAGGACTGGTTACCCCCTTGGCTACTTTTACAGCGAAAATTTCCTCTATACGATCTGTATAGGTCAGTCCTCCTACTTCTTTACCGGTCAAACGATTGATTACTCTTATACCACAATAGCTATCCTCTGATTTGATAGGAAGCTGAGAGAAGAACTGAGATCCTTCTCGAATTTTAGATAAACCCAAGAAAATGAGATCGCCTACCACTTCCATTCCTCTCACAAATGTGTTGAAGTTAGTTAGTCTCTTCGCTTCTTTTTTCTCAATATCATAACACATGACATCTCCTGTAGCGGACAAGAGGAAATATATCATGCCCTCGTACACTACTGGTGAATGAGGTAGAGCCAAATCGCTAAGCAAAACTTCTCCTGTGTCAATATCCATCAACATGCCACTGTTGTAGGGGAGCTTTCTCCACCCTTTTGCTTCATCGGTCTTAGCAAACATGGTAACGTACTTTGGTTTTCCATCCACCAAAGCGACTCCATTCAAATGGCATCTATCTTCCGGCGCTAAGCTTGAAATGAAATCTGGCTTCCAGTATAGATCAAAATGATAGCGGTGACTCATTTTTGATATACTGGAGAATAAGGTGTTGGTTATCAATAACTCATCTTCTGACCACACTATCTCATGGGTGTCCACTATACCTGTATTGAATTTGCTTTGCGGAATGTATAGATGTGAATATTTTTCTTTTTGCTCAGGATAACTTGCCGCCAAGACAGGATTGGAGGAAAAAATACCTATCTCTGATTTACTAGCTATTGCCAATTGCTTACTATCCTCAGAAACAGCAATTCCCATAGGTCGTTTAAAATTCTTTGCATACTTCGTGATAGTGTCTCCATTAGCGGAACTAATCATAATCACCTTTCCTGCCTGATAAGTGCTGTATATAAGCGTACTTTTCAGTTTATGGAGAATTTTAGGGAATGATTTGGAGTAGAAGAAAAACGACTTCACTGGCTGCATTAGCACAATGATATTGATGATAAAATTGCTATGCAATCAAATTGCTTTTAATTGACTCAAAATACCCTTAATTAGGGTACTCAAATGATCCTATTATCACCTTCTCTATATCATTTTCTCAAAAAAAGAAACACTTTTATGACGGTGCTTTTTCCATTCGGAGCTACCCATTTTGTGTGTGTTAGCTTCTCTAATGTGAAGATCAAAAAAATGAATGGAACTGTAAAAGAAAATATATCGAATGGGTTCCTAAGTTCAAGATATCCAAAAGCATCACCAACGAACAAGCGAGCTCACCAAAGGAATCGTGAAACGTATTTTGACCTCCTCACCTAACCATCATCATGGCATCAAAGTAATGCTGGAGGATGGAATTGTTGGAAGAGTAAAAAATGTTCTTTCGCAATAATTACGACTTCATTGCTACCACAATAGATAATACTTGGTAGATATATTAACAGACATTATCACTTCAGCTTGGTTCTTTGTCGAATGATGGAATCAATAAAACAAACAGGAAGCCGATAGCAATATATTTGGTATCATCAAATCACTCTTTGAAAACTAAAGCCAATGTATGAAAATCAATATTTTCTTCTTCCTACTTCAGCCATTCCTTCTTTTCAGTCAAACCACTTCCATATCAAATTCGGTGAATCAATTTGGAATTGATGTTATACAACAATTCCGAGACACCTCTGACTATTTAATATCCCCAGCTAGCGTATCAACAGCAATGGGAATGACCTATTTAGGAGCTTTGGGCGAAACCAAAGAGGAGATTAAAGGAGTTTTTCATTACCCAGAAGATCAAATATTTGCTAAAGACTTTCCTCTGTTAATTAATCAATTTGAAGGATCGTATCCCAACACCAGTATTTCTTTAGTGAATAAATTATGGGCAGGTAACGGTAGAATCAAACTAAATGAACAGTTCGTTCAAAAAAACAAAGAATACTTTAACTCAACACTAGACACATTAGACTTTAACGACAGAGAAAAAGCTAGCTTCACAATCAATGATTGGGTAGCAAATCAAACGGAAAACCAAATTACTGATCTAATTGACCCAGGATTTATAACTAGTGATCTGGTCTTAGTACTTACTAATGCGATCTATTTCAAATCCAATTGGGCAAGTAAGTTTGATAAGAACCTGACTGAAAAAGGCTTTTTTTTCAATGAAGAAAAAGAGAAAATAGAAGTTGATTTCATGACCAATAATGGATATTATAATAGTTATGAGGATGAATATACTGATATCTTAGAATTACCATATGCTGATGATTCATTTTCATTCTTGATACTTCTACCCAAAAAATCAATGATTGAATTGGAAAAACAGTTGACCTACAATAGTTATATTCAATGGGTCAGAATGCTAACGCCTAGAAAGTTTGAACTTCTTCAATTACCAAAGTTTAAAAGTTCATACAATATAAAAATGAATGACTTGCTGATTGATTTAGGGATGCCTAGTGCATTTAGCTCTGCTAATTTCACAGCAATGGGTAGTAGTGTTTTAGGACCAATTAGTATCAGCTCAGTTATTCATGAGACCTTTATGGAGTTTAACGAAGAAGGAACTGAGGCATCAGCTGTAACCGTTGTAGGGATGGCAGCTAGAAGCATGCCTCCTCCTCCAAAAAATTTTGTAGCCAATCGCCCTTTCATTTATCTTCTTAGACATACCAAATCAAATACCATATTGTTTATAGGAAAGATGTCCAATCCAAAATATTGAATGTACCTCTCCCCCCTTTCCTTCATAAAAAATTCACCTCTATTCACTTCTAAGCTACACTCAATATGCCGTATTTTGTGCTTATGAGACATTTTGGAATACTGCTTTTTTTGTTCGTTTTTGCCTCCTCGGCTCAGATCCCTCAAGGATATTATGACGTAGCTGAAGGAAAGACTAAAGAGGAATTGAAAGCAGCCTTGAATGACATTATTAAGGGACACACAGAATTTCCCTATACTTCCAGCAGTACAGATACGTGGGATATTTTAAAAGAAACAGATCGAGACCCTGCCAATAATGCCAATGTGATTGGCATTTATTCTGGCTTCTCCATGAATGGAGCGCTAGAATATGATAATGCAAAAGGCTGGAGCAGAGAGCATGTGTGGGCTAAATCAAGAGGAGATTTTGGGACGGATAGAGGTGCTGGGACAGACGTACACCACCTTAGAGCCGAAGATGTCTCTACTAATTCTGCACGTAGCAACAGGAACTTTAATAATGATTGTGACACACAATATGTGGATGGCGATGGCACCACCAATAGCTACAGTTGCTCGAATGAATTTTCATGGGAGCCACCCACAGAAGTGAAAGGGGATATCGCAAGAATGCTTTTCTACATGGCCACCAGATATGAAGGAGAGAACGGGGAACCGGACCTGGAGCTAACGGAGGTTCTGCAGAGCAATACAAGCAAAGCTCCACTCCATGCTAAACTTAGTGTCCTATTAGTTTGGCACGAGGAAGATCCCGTTAATGAAATGGAAAGAAGTAGAAATGACATCATTTATGGCTATCAAAAAAATAGAAATCCCTTTATAGATCATCCAGAATATGTAGATCTAATCTGGGGAGAAGAAGAAGAACCTGAACCTGAACCTGTTTTAGGCTTTGATGAGGAATCATTTTCTATATTTCCCAACCCGGTAATAAGACAATTCCAAATAAACTCTTCCATTGGAAAACCTCTTAAGATCTATTTATATGATAATCAAGGAAGATTGGTAAAGACCTTTAAAGGAAAGAGTACTCCCTATAGAGTTCAAAATATAGAAGCTGGGCTATATAATGTAATTATTGAATTTGAAGATAAGGTTATCAACCAAAAGCTGATAATTGAGAAATAGAAATTATAAATGCAAAAAAAATAATGCCTAACCCATCTCTCGATAGATTCCCCCTTCATATACTTGACATTTGATGATGTCGCGTAATACGTTTGGCTTGAGTAGTGGCTTACGCATCAGCAATCTGCCACATTCTTGGATCCCTTCAATGATAGACGGGTGTGGGTGAATCAGTTCCGCTAGTTCTTTAATGCTTCTGTCTTGTGAAATTAAAAGGGCTACCGCCTGGATAGCACTGGAAGCATGCTCACCTACTACGCGCATTCCTAGTATTTTTAACTCATCATCATTGGTCACCAATACTTTGATGAAGCCTTCTGTGTTTCTCATTGCAGTGGCACGAGAAATGCATTTGTATTGCAGACTTACCAGTTTGTAGTCCAGTCCAGCTTGTTGCGCTTGAATTTCATTCATGCCAACACCTGCTACCTCAGGATCAAGAAACATGATGGTTGAGATGTTTTTATAGATCAATTCCTGCTCGGGCTTCCCAAAAATTCGTTCTACAGCATAGCGTCCTTCTAATTCTCCTACGTTTACTAGCGAAATATCTGCCGTAATGTCTCCCACAGCATAGATATTTGGAACACTTGTTTGAGTAAGGTCATCTTTAATTCCTCTAGCATCAAATTCCACACCTAGACTTTCATCTACCAAGTTGTCGTATTGTGGCACTCTACCAACTGAAACCAAGGCTTTTTCTACCTTAAATGATTCTTTTCTTCCGTCGGTGTATTCCAAGATATATTCCACTTCCTTCTTATCAGAAGTCATAGATATCAACTTCGAATTTCGATGTACCAAAACTCCTTTTGCTTCTAGATTTTTCTCAATCACCTTTACTACATCCTCATCCTCAAATGGAAGTATGCGCTCTCCTTTATCTATTAAATGAACCTTGGTCTTACCGAAATTTGAAAATATCGTAGCAAACTCACACCCGATCACCCCAGCGCCCACGATTACAATAGACTTTGGGAAGGAATTAAGATTTCCTAAACCATCACTAGTAAACACCGTTTTTTCATCAATAGGCAGGTGATCTAATTTTCGCGGCACACTACCAGTGGCCAAGATGATGTAATCACATTCGATCATTTCATCTTCGCCTTCAGCAATTACTTGCACTTGGTTTTTGCCAACCACCTTTGCTGTTCCTTTGATATATTCAAAGCATTCACGGCCTGTACCTAAATTAATATTGTCCATGTGGTGTGCGAGTAGATCTACTCGCTCTGTCACTGCATTGGCCACTTCGTTTTTTACTTTTTCGAAGCTGAAGTTGGTAGAATTAAGGTTGAGTGCATCACTATGCAAATTCATCATTCGCGCTTCTCTGGATATCTCCCACCATGTTTTACTCCATAAAGCTCCTTGGTGAATTCCAGCTCCTCCAAGTAGGTTTTTCTCAACAATTACTACAGATTTACCAAAATCAATAGTTCTCATTGCAGCGGCATATCCAGCAGGTCCGCCACCGATAACACAGACGTCAAATTTTTTCATAATACAGGTTTCATAAGGTGATGAATACCCTAAAGATAACTCGAAAAATTTGAGACTTATTTATTTAAATGTGATATCAGAACTTCTACTGAATACTTCATCAACAGAAATTAGGAAGTATAGAGATATACCATGGGCATGGTATAGGCACAAATGTATTAATCTCATTATTTTGCTATTATGAAAAAACTATCCACATTCTTTCTCAGCTTTTTTATACTATTTGGATCCTTCGCCCAAGAGGATTTCGATACTCGGTGGACTGCTGCCTATGAGCTGGCAGATGCTGAACAATACGATGAAGCGCTCGCTGCTTTTGAACCTCTTTTAGTAGAGCAGCCCGCTAATGCAGATACACATGTACAGATGGCATGGTGCTACTTGATCAAAGGAGAAATGGAAGAGGCGGGAGAACGTGCTCAAACAGCCTTTCAACTAGACGCATTGAATGCTTCTGTATTTGCTATCAACTCATACTTCTTATATGCTGCAGGAAATAAAGATGGTGGAAAGGTATTTCTGGATGATGCTGCATGGTTTTTACCAGATGATGAATATTTAAAATCCTTTATTCTAGATGTTGCTAAGATGAAAAAAGCAGGATTAAATGTTGAAGAACTAGAAAGTGACCTCAACACAATATTAGCGTCTACTGAGACGAGAGATAAGAGTTGGGCAAACATTCAGGCGAAATTCTACGAGGCAGTAAGCATATTAAACGAAGGTAAAAATGCTGATGCCAAGGTAGTTTTCAAGGAAATATTTCCCATGTTTGACAATGTTCCTGAACAGCAACAGCGATTTGTATTCAACCTTACCTATGTTATTAGTACCCACTATTATAGTTTAGGCGATACGACTAATTACATGCCTTTGCTTACTAAAACATATGACCACATGAAAGAGAACAATAAAACTGGCTATGCTATGCTCCTTCATATGAATACGCTCCTAGGTGAGCACTACTACACAGCTGGACAATATGAGAAATCATTTGAAATTATCAGTGAGGGGCTCAATCATTTTACGTTTATCAATGCTTACCGTTTCTTGGGCAGTGTAAAGGCTCAATTTTTAACTCAGTATACCGCATCAGCCTTGGCTGTTGGAAATATGGGTGAAGCAAGAGATGGAGGAAAATTAGTCACAGAACTTAATTACACTGGTTTTGACGAATGGTATAGCACCAATGCGCTGATTTACATTGCTCAGTCTTGGAAACAAGAGGATGCTGCTACGGCTCAGACCTATTATCAACAAGCCTATGACTTAGCTAGTGAAAGTGGGTTTGAAGATTTGAAAAACAGTATTGCTGAAAACTTAAAATAATAACTTCAATCGGAGTGAGTTCTAAATTAAACGTGATTTCGAATAGAGGATTTTCTTCAAGAAACAGAAAAGAATTCGTCTTAAGAGATTGGGTTTCATTACATTTTTAACCTTCATTTTTTTCTTGACAAAAAAACGAAGCAAAAAAGTCAATAAAATTTGAAAGCTCCCACAACAATACCCATCACAACCTCGCCAAATTTTCATCCCTCCTCTCCTCTACGGGATAGGGATGTATATCTTTTGAAGAAATAAATTTCTGATGCTATGAAAAAAGTAATACTTGCTATTCTATTTCCCGTACTCATTTTTTCGGTAGCTGGTCAGGACCTGCAAGGTTTACTCACTCAAAGCAATGAATACTGGGAAAACGAGCAGTATGAAGAAGCTTTTCAAGTGCTTGCTGAAGCAGTGGAACTTGCTGGAATAGAGTATGAAAAAAACAGCGAAGAGTATGGGTATAGCTATGGGATGATTCTCAATCAAATGGGGATCAGGTTGTATGAAGCGGAGAATTATGAAACGGCTGCCAGCTACTATGAAGCCGCTATTCCAATTTTCGAAGAGGTACAAGGAGTTAATGGTGATGACTATTTAGTATCTGCAGAAAACCTAGCCCTTTGCTACAATGAGGGTGGATTTTATCCCGAAGCAGTATCCACTTATCAGCTCCTTTTGGCTAGTGAGAAATACCAAGAACAATCAGGTAACGATATTTATCAAACCTACAATACGGCTGCCATCAGTGCTTTTCAAGCAGACAATTACGAAGTAGCTAAAGAATATTATCAAAAAGCACTGTCTATCCTAAGTAAAGACGATCCTGATTACTGGGTAATAGCTGAGAACTTGATTTTGCTTGAGACATCATGGGGCAAATACATTGAAGCGTACAATTACGTAGCTCCACTATTAGCGCAATTTCCAAACAGAAAAGAGGAATTCACCAATGACATAGCCTACTATAATCGGGATATGGGCCACATCGCTTTCAATGATGGAGATTATCGTACCGCACTTACCTATTTCAAAGAATCTGTTCAGCATCTTCAACCCATAGATAGTATCGACAAACTATCCAAAGTGTATCTCTATCAAGATATTGCTTCCTCCTATGATCTACTTGGTAATTATCGAGAAGGGCTACCCTATATGGAGCAAAATGCAGTACAGGTAAAAGCATACTATGGCGAAAACAGTCTGGACTACCTATACGCCTTGAACTACCTTTCACTCTCTCATGGACTGCTAGCGAACTACAAGCAATCCAACAAATATTACAAAGAAGCCTATCGAATCATCAATCGATTAGCTGATGCCGAGAAAGGTGAGATCAAGGCTCTTTTCGACACCAACTATTCCGACTATTATGTGAAACAGGGGGAATACGCCAATGCTAGGATATATGCTCAAAGCGCACTTGATTTTTATTCGCAAGATGAAAAGCACCTTGATGATAGAATATATGGGTTGAATGTATTGGCTGTTGCCATGCTGTCTGAAGGGGAATATGACAAAGGGGAAAGTGTCCTAAAACAAGCATTGAACCTGCAACTAAACAATGGTGGATTAGAAAATGAAATGGGGTCTAGGATTGCCTCTAACCTGACCAGTTTATACATCCAAACCGGAAGAAGTTCCAGGGCTGAGCAGTTTCTACAATTCATCCTAGCAAACGACCTATCCATACATGGAGAGCAAAGTTTTGATTTCTCCTTTTCACTACAAGTAGCAGGTGTGCTGTATACTGCCACAGGCGATTTTGAGCAGGCGATTGAATGTTTGGAGAAGGCGTACAAAATAAGAGAGCCATTAGTTGGCGCTGAGAATAGAGACCTGCTGCGTCTTCGAAAAACACTAGGAGCCGCTCACATAAAAGCAGAGAATTTAGATGAAGCAATACGAATTTTAAGTGATGTTCTGGAAGTGCAAAAAGCTACGCTAGGGAGCAAGAACTTTGATATTAGTCTCACCATCAATGACTTAGCTTTGGCGCACCTCTTACAAAAAGACTACTCCAAAGCGGAAAAGCTATTTGAGCAATCTTATAAGCTAGACAAAGAAATCTTAGGTGAGTACAACCAGTTTACAGTAGCTCCTCTGTTTAATTTGGGCGCCACCAATCTATTGATGGGAAATGATGAAAAGGCTTTCAATTATTTTAAAAAGTCGATTGATGACTACCTCTACATTCTGGATAAGTACTTTCCTCACTTGAGTGAGAAAGAACGACTGGAATACTACCGTACCATCAAAGGGCAATTAGGAGCTTACTTTTCCTTCCTAACGAAAGAACTACCAACGCATCCAGAGTACACCGCACTACTCTATGACTTGCAAATCAAAACGAAAGCCATCTTGCTCAGCGAAAGCTTGAGGTTGAGAAACTCGCTTGTCAACCATGCGAATCCTGATGTAAAGAACATTTTTCATCAGTGGAATACCATCAATAAAGAAGTGGCCAAACTGGAGCAGATTACCAGAGATGAGGCGACCAACATAAAATTGGATAGCCTAAAAATTGTAGGGGAAGAATACGAACGAGCACTGAATTCCATGACTAATCTAGATATAGAGACAAAAAAGAAAACATGGAGGGATGTATCTGCTACTTTAAAAGACGGTGAAGTCGCCATTGAAATAATCCGGATTAGAGATTTTGATTTTGAGAAAAACGAATACCGAAAAGAACAAGAAAGCTATTTGGCGCTGATCATTGATAACAAGACGAAGGACTACCCTGCCTATGTTCAGCTAGCCAATGGATTTCTGATGGACTCCAAGTACTTCAATGTGTATAAAAACAGCATCAAGTATGAGCGAGTAGATCAACTCTCCTACCAGTATTTCTGGCAGCCCATTGCCGAAAAACTAGCAGGGTATGAAAAAGCATTTGTCTCTTCTGATGGGGTCTATCACCTACTTAATCTCAACACTTTGTACAATCCTAGTTCTGAGCAGTACTTGATTAGCGAGTTTGAGATTGATATTGTAGGGAATACAGGAGAACTCATAGATAAAGTAAATACGGCAGAAGGCATTAATGATGCTGTATTGTTTGGATTTCCAGACTTTAACACACAGCCTGACAATGAGGTAAAAGACGAACTACGAACGGCCGTTTTTCAAGAAATCTTCTCTGCAGGAGTAAGTGATCTCCCTGAAACCAAAACGGAGATTACCAATATTGAGTCCATGATGTCCTCGGCGGGAATCAGTACCAACACCTTTCTCTCTAGCAATGCAAGTGAAGGAGAACTGAAAGGCATCCCATCTACCAGCATCTTGCACATTGCCACGCATGGTTTTTTTGAGGAATCTTCTGGTGATGTAGTTAACGATGATCCACTCACCCATTCTGGATTGCTCCTAGCCAATCTGAAAGAATCCACTTCCATGGAGGAAGAAAATGGCATCATCACTGCCAAAGAAGTAGCACAAATGAACCTCTCCAACAATAGATTGGTGGTGCTTTCTGCTTGCGAAACAGGAAAAGGTCAGGTGGTAAACGGTGAAGGAGTATACGGACTGCAACGTGCCTTCCAAGTGGCAGGTGCAGACAATGTGATCATCAGTTTATGGAAAGTGGATGATGCCGCTACCCAACTGCTGATGACCTATTTCTATGAGCATTACCTCACCTCACTAAACCCCAGAGAAGCACTCAAGAAGTCTCAAATACAGCTGCAAGAAACCTACCCTCACCCCAACTATTGGGGGGCGTTCTATGTAGTGGGGAAGTGATGGACTAAGTCCAATTTGATTTAAAAACTAGCTATTTACAAAATACAATAGGGCAGCCAATGATCCTCTAGCGCAAGCGTCCGCTTGTGCTTCCTGCAATAGGTTCACAATCCAGCCCATTAGAAATCCTATTTATTTGTTCTTCGGTAGCCTTACCATTATCTTGAATCTATGAGTAGAAAGTACAAATTTAGAGATCAGGAAAAATTGCATTTTGTGAGCTTCGCCACAATACATTGGATAGATTTATTTGTAAGGCCTGAGTACTCTGAAGTTTTAATAGAAAGTATAAAGTATTGTCAAAGTGAGAAAGGATTAGAAATATATGCGTGGTGCATCATGCCAAGTCATGTTCATTTAATTATTGGTACGAGAGATAAGCCAATGCAAGATATTTTACGTGATTTCAAGAGTCATACATCCAGAATTTTAAGAGAAACAATTCAAACAAATCCAATCGAGAGCAGGAAAGAGTGGATCATTTGGATGATGGAGCGGGCAGGGAAAAAGAATGGAAATAATAACGATTGGCAACTATGGCAACAACATAATCATCCAATTGAGCTTAATTCAAATGAAATGCTTGATCAGAGGTTGGGTTATTTACACATGAATCCTGTAGTCTCAGGCTTTGTCAATGAACCTGAACACTGGAAATATAGTAGTGCTATTGATTATGCTGGATATAAAGGATTATTGGACATTTGCTTTATTGAGTGAAAAGCACAAGCGGACGCTTGCGCTAGTGGGTGCACTTTAACGTCTTGGTCTGTGCACTCTGCAATTAGTTTCGAGAAATTAGAAAGATCTTGGAAATGACTATGGAAGTAATACACCTTGTACCCATTTCTTCTAAGCTCTTCTTTTATCCAATACCAGATGAAATTAATCCCAATGGCTAGTAACAAAAACGGTATAAAAAATAAGATTGGATACAAATTCTGAAGTCGATTAGTGAAATAAATATTGCTCGTTATTTTTGAAAGTAAAATGTAACGTAAAGTTCTATTATTTCAATTTACTCTTCAAATCCATTCTTTCATGAAGAATTCTGGTGATTTCCACTTCATCAGATGTGATGACTCGATTAAAGATAATATGTCTGTTGACAAACATCCCAAAAAGATCTTGAGCTATTCCATCATAACTTTTACCTGAATTGGGATTCTTAGCAATTTTCTCAAAACCTTCAATAAGTTGTCGGTAGTAATAATCAGCTTGTGTCTCAGACCAATTATCAAAAGTATAATTCCAAATGTTAGCTAAATCCTCAACAGCAAGGTTGGTTAGTCGATAATTAGCCATTAGCTCTGTTAGCTTTTAACTGCTCCAAATGTGTTGTTGGGTTAAACTCGATTGAAGTTCCGCTATCTATTCCATCTTGAATAGCTCGCTTTAATGCAATTACCTTGCTTTCTTCCTCTTCAAGTAGCCTTAATCCAGCTCGGATAACTTCACTTGCATTTTTAAATCGGCCTTCAGAAATACTTAACTGAACAAATTCTTCAAAGTAGTTCCCCAGAGATACTGACGTGTTTTTACTCATATCTTTTCACTTTTTATAAAAGTACCAAAAATTGGTATTATGTGCAAGTAAAAAATCAAGGAACAGAAAAGTCCCAAATTCAGCTACAAGAAACATACCCTCACCCCAACTATTGGGGTGCATTTTATGTGGTGGGGAAGTGATCATCTATCGATGATGCTCAACTAGCGCAAGCGTCCGCTTGTGCTTCCTGCAATAGGTGCTTGTGCTAGTGGGTTAATCAAATAGCCCAAGCATCTAGAATCAATAATGAAAGCATCAATCAAATTTTTAGTTTGCTGATGGATGAACAAGCGTGAGATTATGCGATAACTCCCTTCAATTTCTCTTTCAACAATTCCTTTACTAGTGGAATAGAATCATATAGCTGCTCATATGATTCTGTGATGAAGTACTCCGTCTGCATCATGTCTTTCCTGTAAGGTGTATCAAGCATATGCTCTACATCGAATGTGTGCTTAGGTGGTTCTTCACTCAATGAGAATTTGGTTTCTCCATAAGAAGACAAAATCCCAGCGCCATAAATCCTCAATCCTTCTTTTTCCTGAATCAACCCAAACTCTACGGTGAACCAATAGACTCTTGAGAGTAATTGTATCGCATGATCGTTTCCAACATACTGCAGTCCAATTTTACTTAGCTCTTGAAGAAAGTCAACAAAATGCTGATTGGTCAACAAAGGAACATGAGCAAATACATCATGAAACATATCTGGCTCTTCCAGATAGTCCAGCTCTTTCATTTTCCTTAACCAAGTAGTGGCTGGAAATCGTTTATTGGCCATCAACTCAAAAAAGGTATAATCAGGTACTATTCCAGGCACTACTGCCAGTTGCCAGCCTGTTGTTTCTTGTAAAATCTGATTGGTTTCCTTGAAATCCGGAATAATCCCAGTTTCAAAATTGGCTGTCTTCAATCCTTCATTATAAGCATTTGAAGCGTGCGTAGGAAATTGGGTCATTTGACGATCAAAAAGAATCTTCCAAACCTCGAAATCTTCCTCTGTGTAGTTATTGTATATCTGTCTCATT
>CAYGTD010000006.1:18278-22506 GCA_964352725.1 uncultured Roseivirgaceae bacterium | reverse complement strand
TATCTGTCTCATTGAATTAGTTATTGGTTCTAGTTAATTCAATGTCATTTAGTTAAGCAACTTTATTGGTCTCCTCTCCCTTCCCCTCTCTAAAAAGAGGGATATTAGGAGCTTAACTAAACAACATTGATTTTTAGTTGAATGTGACTTCTCTAAGCATTCTCAATTTCTTTATAAGCTGTTCGCTCTCCTGGAAATCCAACGTTTGCTGCCCATCAGAATAAGCTTCCTCTGGTTTAGTATGGATTTCAAAAATGACACCATCAGCTCCTGCAACTGTTGAGGCCATCGCCACTGGTTCTACATGATCTCTAATGCCTATCCCGTGAGATGGATCAGCTATAACAGGAAGATGTGACTTCTCTTTCAGAATAGGAATAGCATTAATATCAAAGGTATTTCTGGATGCTTTTTCATAGGTTCTAATGCCTCTTTCACATAGAAGCAAACGTTCATTTCCTCCAGAAAAAACATACTCTGCACTATGCAGCAATTCATCTATTGTTCCTGAAATACCACGCTTGATCATTACCGGTTTGTCTATCTGTCCTAGCTCGTCTAGCAGATTATAATTTTGCGTATTCCTTGCCCCCACCTGAAACATATCTACATAATCATACATCTCAGCTATTTGAGACACTTGCATTACTTCTGTGATGATCTTAATGCCATTTTCCTTGGCTAATTGACTCCATAATTTCAAACCATCAATCCCCAATCCTCGGAAAGAATAAGGTGAACTTCTTGGCTTATAAACCCCTCCTCTCATGATCTTCATGTTGTTCTTTTTCAAGAACTGAATGGTCTCCATGATGTTCTCCTCCCCTTCTATACTGCAAGGCCCTGCCATTAACGCGAAATTTCCATCGCCAATTTTCACATCGTCTCCGAGATCAATCACGGTAGGATTTACTTTCCATTTCGCAGATACGAGTTTATAATCATCTGATACTACATGAATGTCTTTGATGCCATCAGAGTGACCAATTTTTCGAATATCAAATGCCTTCTTTCCTGTTCCTACCAAATAGCTTCCGTATTGGGTTTCCACAAGGGTGGACTTATAGCTCAGTGCATTTAACTCCGATTCTACGGTTCTTCGAACTTCTTCGCTTATTTCTTTTTCTAATTGTATAATCATGACTTGTATCTCTGAAGTCATTCTGAATTCCTGCCATATACAGGCTGGTATTTCAGAATCTGTTAAGCTCCTGAAACGAGTTCAGGGTGACGTTAATTTTTTATCGTATTTATAAAATCTTTAATTCCTTTTTCTGAAGCATCTTCATTGAGTTGATTGACAAATGCGCTTCCAATGATAGCTCCATCAGCATATTCGCATGCTGCATCAAATGTCTCTTTATTAGAAATACCAAAGCCAATCAACCTCGGATTCTTCAAGTTCATGTTTTGAATTCGCTGGTAATAGGCTGTCTGTCCATCCTGCACGGTTGACTTTGCCCCGGTAATACTAGCCGATGAAACCATATATATAAATCCAGACGAATTGTCATCAATCATTCCAATTCGTTCCTCAGAGGTATTAGGGCTTATCAAGAATATGTTATGAATGCCATTCATCTTAAAATGTGATTGATAATCATCCAAATATTCTTGCATTGGAAGATCTGGAATGATTAGTCCATCTATACCAACCTCCGCGCACTTCTTACAAAATCTATCAATCCCAAATTGAATGATTGGATTTATATATCCCATAAGCAACACAGGAACAGTTACTTCTTTTCTGAGCTCTCCAAGCTGTTTGAAAAGCTCACTTATCGTCATACCATTTTTTAAAGCTTTTTCAGAACTTGCTTGAATGGTTGGACCATCAGCAACTGGATCAGAAAATGGAATGCCTATTTCCAGCATTTCTGCTCCTGCCCTCTCCAAATCAAGAGCAATACGAACTGTATCTTCTAGATTTGGAAATCCTGCCGTAAAATAGATGTTGAGGATATTTTTTCCCTGTATGAAGGCTTTGTCAATTCGATTCATCTCTTATTAATATTTCCCCCATTTAATATACGTTTCTAAGTCCTTATCCCCTCTTCCAGAAAGGTTAATCACTACAACATCTTCCTTTGCAAAGGTCTGTTTAGTCAAAACTGCTAAAGCATGAGCCGTTTCTATTGCCGGTATGATTCCCTCTAGTTTACTCAGTTCAACTCCAGCGATCATTGCCTCTTCATCAGTCACTCCATAATAAATTGCTCTTCCAGCATCAAAAAGATGAGCATGAATAGGTCCAATACCAGGATAATCAAGGCCCGCTGAAATACTATGAGGTTCCACTACTTGGCCGTCTGCTGTCTGCATTAGTAGTGTTTTACTTCCATGAAGGACGCCTGATTTTCCTAATGAAGTAGTCGCTGCAGATTTCCCAGAATGGACTCCTAAGCCTGCTGCTTCAGCAGCAATAAGATTCACTTTCTCATCTTCCAAAAAATGATAAAAAGCGCCAGCGGCATTACTACCTCCTCCTACACATGCAATAATATGATCAGGAGAATTTCTTCCTTCTGTTTCTTGAAGTTGATTCTTTATTTCCTCACTTATTACCGATTGAAATTTGGCGACCATGTCTGGATAGGGATGCGGACCCACCACTGAACCTATGATATAATGCGTATCTACTGGATTAGCAATCCAATGTCTCATGGCTTCATTGGTTGCATCTTTCAACGTTTTACTACCTGACTTGGCTGGCTTTACCTCTGCTCCAAGAATTTTCATTCTCTCCACATTAGGCTTTTGCCTCCCCATATCCACTTCTCCCATATACACTACGCATTCCATACCCATTAGAGCGCAAACTGTGGCAGTTGCTACGCCATGTTGACCGGCACCCGTTTCAGCAATGATTTTTGTTTTACCCAAATGCCTAGCTACTAAAATTTGACCAATGGTATTATTGACTTTATGTGCTCCAGTATGACATAGATCTTCCCGCTTGAGATAGATCTTAGTTTGATACTTTTCGGAAAGCCTTTTTGCAAAATAGAGAGGTGTAGGCCTTCCTACAAATGTCTGCAGCAAATGACCAAACTCTTCTTTGAATTTTTCTGACTGAATGATTGAGAGATAGTTTTTTCTAAGCTCTTCCACATTCGGATAAAGCATTTCAGGAATATATGCGCCACCAAACTGACCATAATACCCTTTTTCATTGACTTGATATTTGTTCATAGTTGTTTCTTCAGTTCACCAATCATTTTCAAATCTTTTAACCCGGGCTCGATTTCAAATTTGCTATTCACATCTACACCAGCTAATCCTTTCAATTCTAGTCTCTTTATTTCTTCAATATCTTCCAACTTTATTCCTCCACTAAGCAAATAAGGAGTTTCGAGATTATATGCTTTTAAAATTCCCCAATCAAAATGCCTTCCTGAACCACCATATTTTGGCGTCTTGGTATCAAAAAGAAAGTAGTCTACCACATCTGCATATTTTTTGATCGAAATAGGAATTGACTCCATCACTCTAAACACCTTAATTACTTTAATTCCTTTTTCCTTTAGTTTTCTACAAAAATCCAAATCTTCATCACCATGGAGTTGAGCATATTCAAGCCCGTATTTTTCTGATATTTTCAGAATAGTTTCAATTTTCTCATTTACATAAACACCTACCTTTCGGATACTGATTGGGATTCTGCTAAGCAAGTTCTCATCCAAATCCTCCATGTATCTAGGTGATTTTTTATAAAAAATGAACCCGATAAAATCAGGTTTAAGCTCTATCAATCCTGCTACATTCTCAGCCCTCCCCATTCCGCACACCTTTAGTTTGAGTTGATCCATTCCTTATTCAGTTTTTTATTTCAATTGCCTTATAAAATCTTTTGCTGCCCTTTCTGGTCTTCCAGAACTCATAAATGTTTCTCCAATTAAAAAACCTTCATATCCTATTTCCTTCAATTCAAGAATCGTTGAAGGAGTTGAAATACCACTTTCAGAAACCTTTACAAATTCGTTTGGTATTTTTGATGCCAAATTTTTAGAAACTTGAATATCTGTATTAAAGGTTTTTAAGTCTCGGTTATTAACCCCTATCAAATTCACTTTATCAGTCATAGAATCTTGTAGTTCCTTTTCGCTGTGAACCTCCAATAGTACTTCCATTCCTAAGCTTTGGGCCAAAGCGCCCAACTTTTCAATTTCTGCCTTATCGAGTACCGCTGCGATCAACAAGATAACATCCGCTCCTGCAGATTTTGCTT
>CAYGTD010000006.1:0-18268 GCA_964352725.1 uncultured Roseivirgaceae bacterium | reverse complement strand
CAATGACTTGATACTCATCAATCATAAAATCCTTTCTTAGAATAGGACAAAAATTGAATGATCTTGCCACTTTCAAGTCTTCCAAAGAACCACCGAAGTAATCTTTGTCTGTCAAAATGGAGAGGCCAGAAGCTCCTGCCTGCATGTAACCTATAGAAGTACGTTCTACGGATACATGCTTATTTATCATCCCCTTGGATGGGGATTTTCTTTTAATTTCTGCAATTACTCCAGACTTATCAGGACGCTGCAGATACTTTCGCAGTGAAACTGGTTTACCCTCAAAATAGGTACTCCTTTCTAGCAGCTTTGTAGGATATAACTCTTTCTGAGAGGCTACCTCTTTTCGCTTATTTGCTACTATTTCTGATAAAATATCCATTAACTATTTACGCTTAAAAACTTTTTAAATGATTGAAGTGCCTTTCCTGAATTGAGCGACTGTTTTGCCTCCTCTATTCCTTCCAGTATTGGGGTCTGCTTAACTGTTGATATTGCCAAGCCAGCATTGGAAAGAACAGCACTATGTTGAGCTTCACTTCCTTTATTAGCTAGAATCAAATTGAAAATATTAGCAGCATCCTCAATAGTTTCTCCACCATGAAGTGATTCCTGAGATAGTTTATTCATTCCCATTTCTTCAGGAGAAACTAACAATTCCTCTTTTTGTGAGATTAATTTGTAATCACTTGTCAGTGAAATCTCATCATAGCCATCTAGCGAGTGGACAATTGAAAAACTCTTGGTCGTATTTTGATATAAATAGCCATATAATCTTGCTAGCTCTAGGCTAAAAACCCCTACTAATTGATTAGGAGGAAATGCTGGATTTACCATAGGACCAAGCATGTTAAAAAACGTTTTCACACCCAATTCTCTTCGAATAGGTCCCACATTTTTCATGGCAGGATGAAAAAGAGGAGCATGCATAAAGCAAATTCCAGATTCATCCATCGATTTTTTCATTCTGTCTGCTTCACCAGAAAATTTACATCCCAAAAATTCCAAGACATTGGATGAGCCGCTCACTGAGGAAACGCCGTAATTACCATGTTTGGCTACATTTACTCCTGCCCCTGCTACGATGAATGATGAAATGGTAGAGATGTTGAATGTGTTTTTACCATCCCCACCTGTTCCGCACACATCAATCGAGTTATACCCCTCTAAATCCACGGGATTGCATAATTCGAGCATAGCATCTCTAAACCCTTCTAGCTCTTCTACCTTGATCGCTCTCATTAAGTATATGGTGAGAAAGGAGGCTACTTGACTATTGTTAAATTGTCCTGTAGCCAGTCCTGTTAAGACCTCTTTCGCTTCGTGCTTAGAGAGAGTTTGATTGTTTATTAATCTGTTTAGTATTTCTTTCATATTGCTAACCAGTTTTGCATTAATTTTTTACCATGTTCGGTCATAATAGACTCAGGATGGAATTGCACTCCTCTTACATTGTATTCCTTGTGTCTGATAGACATAATATTTCCATTTTCTGCTACACTAGTAACTTCCAACTGATCAGAAATGGATGTTTTATCTATTACCCACGAGTGGTATCTACATACGTTGAATGAAGATGGTAGTCCCTCGAAGATTCGATCTTCCTTTTTTACCTCAATTGGAGTAACCATGCCATGATAAACCTGTGGAAGATTAAGAAGCTGGCTTCCAAAAGCTTCTCCAATTCCTTGATGACCTAAACAAACACCCAGTATGTTCTTTGATGGAGCAAATCGAGTAATCAACTTTGGCATTAAGCCAGCATTCTTGGGCAACCCTGGCCCAGGAGAAAGAAGAATATTTTGATATTCCTCAATTTCATCTAATTCAAATTGATCATTACGAACAATTTTTAAGTGATCATTCAATCCTAACTCCCGAAGAATATGAACAAGATTGTAGGTAAACGAATCGTAGTTATCTATCACAATAGTCTTCATAATTTCTCAGCTTCATTTATGGCGTGTTCTAGCGCACTTACCTTATTATATACTTCTTGAAGTTCATTTTCTGGTGTTGACTGTGCGACTATTCCTGCACCAGCTTGAAATTTTAGTTGATTGCTTTTGCTCAAAAAACTTCTAATCATAATGGCGTGATTAAAGTTTCCTTCGAAATCCATGAAACCTACTGCCCCTCCATAAAAGCCCCGAGGTGCATTTTCATTTTCCTCAATGATCTCCATGGCTCTAATTTTTGGTGCGCCTGATAGTGTTCCTGCGGGAAACGTTTCTGCGACGATATCCATAAATGATGTCCCTTTTTTAATCTCACCCGTGACTTTAGAAACCAAATGAATAACGTGGGAATAGTATTGGACCTCCTTGTAGCTTTCTACTTTTACATTATCACAACTATGGCTCAAATCGTTTCTAGCAAGATCAACAAGCATTACATGTTCTGAATCCTCCTTAGGGTCCTTTAGAAGCTTTTCTGCTAGCTGTGCATCTGCTTTGTCGTCACCCGTTCTTCTAAAAGTACCAGCGATCGGATGAATCTCCGCTTTATTGTCTTTTAACACTATTTGCGCCTCTGGAGAAGATCCGAAAATTCGAAAACTTCCATAATCAAAATAAAAAAGGTATGGTGATGGGTTTACAGAACGCAATGCTCTATACACTTGAAAATCATCGCCTTGATAAGGCAATTGAAAACTACGAGATAATACAACTTGAAAGACATCACCAACATGACAATGATGTATTCCTTTCTTTACCATGTCCAAATACTCTTCATCCGTTTTAGAAGATGTTTTCGCTCCTGTAATCTTAAAGGGATAGCCTGGAATATTTCGTTGTTGTATTAGGGACTTTACCTCTTCAAACAATTCATCATTTGGTTGGTCAGTATAAGCTTCAATTATATGGCATTCATTTTTGAAATGGTCAAGAGCTATAATGAATTGAAATACGTGATATTGAGCAACTGGGATATCAGATTCTATTTCTTTCAATTTCACATCTCCAAAATGATCAATTGCATCATAGTTGAAGTAGCCAAAAAGACCTGATCTAATATATCCTGAGTCATCTTTCTTCGTTGTGAAAGAAGAGGCGAAAGTTGCTATTTCAGCTTTAAGGTTCGTAATCGTCCTCTTTTCAAATGGATGATCCGGTATTTTTATTTCTACTTCATTACCGATTGCCTTGATAGAAGCAAGAGGAGAACAGCAGATGTAAGAAAAACTATTTTCTGATCCGTGATAATCCGAACTCTCTAGCAGAAAAGAATTGGCAAAGCGATCTCGAAGCTTTAAATACATACTCACTGGAGTGATGGTATCCGCTAGTAGTCGCGTTTCACGCGTTTTTATATTGATTTTACTCATAGGCCTAAAACAAAAAAACCCGCCTAACAGGCGGGTTCCGATATTATTTTACATATGGGTGTCCTGTTAGCAACGATTATCGCTATTCCACCACCAATATGTGTTCTTATTTTTCATTTAAGTTGCGAATGTAATTCCATTTACTTTTAAAAAACAAATCGATCGTTTTTAAATTAACTTCTCCGCTCATCCTATTTATTTTAATGTTTTTAGGATTTTGAACTAAATTTCCGTCATGTTATCAAATGAAGATCAAATAAGCATTCTCGCCCACCTTTCCAAGGCTGATAAAGTAGTCGCTGAAGAGGAATATAGGCTTATTATGTTCATAGCTGATGGGTTAGGTATAAGTGAAGAAAGAACTGCGGAATTAATTAATAATCCTCTACCTATTCCTAAACTAAAGAATTTACATCCCGATGAAAAATTCACCTACTTGTTCAACATCATCAGAATAATGAAGGCTGATGGTAAAGTCCATCAGAAGGAAATTTCCTTCTGCGAAAAAGTAGCAATAAATCTTGGATATAAGCCAGGGGTTATTGCAGATCTTTCAGCCTACATCTACAAGGATCCGAGTGTTAATTCAAATAAAAATTTTCTTCGATCACTAGCTGATCAGCATTTAATTCCAATGAATGAGGACAAATAGCCTCTATATTCTATTCCTCATTTCTTGTTTTGCATCCTTCTCCCAGAATAATCCTGGTGAGGTCTCATATGAAATATCCAAAGCCAATAGCTCTATTGTAATAGATGGGAAATTGGATGATGAAGACTGGAAGAACGCACCGAAAGGTGGAAGATTTTTTCAATATTTTCCTTCTGATGAGCGATTTGCAATTGATAGTACTCAGTTTATGGTAAAGTATACAGATGCGGCCATTGTCTTTGGCATTATTTGTTATGATAACTTAGAAGGAGATTATGTCTCAACAACACTTAGAAGAGATTTTGATTGGGGATCTAACGATAATGTATCTGTCTACCTTGATCCTTATAATGACAAAACAAATGGTTTCGCTTTCCAAGTGACCCCTAATAATGTACAGCGGGAGGGACTTGTTTTGTTAGGTGGGGATGTCAGAGACGATTGGGATAACAAATGGGTGAGTGAAGTTTATAAAGGAGACGGATTTTGGTCGGTAGAAATTTCTATACCATTTAAAACAATTCGGTATAATAATGTTGCCAACTGGAACATACAAATTCTTCGAAATAATCTAAAAAGAAACGAGCAATCGGCGTGGGTGCAAGTTCCCATTGGATTCAGACCAAGCAATATGACATTTACGGGAAATTTAATTTGGGATCAACCACCTAAAAGTGTCGGCCCAAATATGACTGTAATCCCATATGTCGCCTCTAGTGTTGGAAGAAATCATGAAGAAGGAGAATCTTCAGAATACAAGTTAGATGCTGGATTTGATGCAAAAGTAGCTGTATCCAGTTCTTTAAACTTAGACCTTACTTTCAATCCTGATTTTTCTCAAGTGGAAGTTGACAGACAAGTAACCAACCTTCAACGGTTCGAGCTTTTCTTTCCAGAAAGACGTCAATTCTTTTTAGAAAATCAAGACCTTTTTGCCGATGGAGGATTTGGAAGATCAAGACCCTTCTTTTCGAGGCGAATTGGCATCCAAGGATCAGGTGATACCAGAAGAAATGTTCCAATTATTGCAGGTGCTAGACTTAGCGGAAAAATAGGAAGCAATTGGCGAATAGGTGCGCTAAATATGGTCACTAATAGAGATGAAACTAGCGAAGAAATATCTCCAGCACAAAACTATTCTGTTGCTGTATTAGAACGTCAAATCTTTAATAGATCAAGACTAAGTGCCATTTTTGTTGGTAGAAATAATCTCGGTAAAGCAGCTGCAGAGTATGATACAACTGCTCTTGAATCGGGTATGCTTCAAGATTATAACGGAAATAGTTTAGCCGCTGAAGACACTTTACTTACCTTAAGTGAGTACAATTACGTTTTCGGCTTGGACTATAATCTTGCCACAGCGGACAATAGATGGGAAGGTGATGTTTTCTATCATAGATCAGCAGATCCAAATGTAGGTTCTGATGAAAAGTATGCTACTGGTGCATTTCTAAGGTATCAGAAACCAGAGTATGGACTTAGGGCTAATTTTCAACGAGTAGGCGAAAATCACAATGCTGAAGTCGGCTTTATTCCTCGGCCTGGCGTGACTAATTATGGATTTGGAGCGGAATATAATTTCTTCACTTCTGAAGGAAAAAAAATGCAAAGGCATGGTCCAAATATGAATTTTGGCGGAGTACTTACCAATAGTTGGAACCGCTTGGATAATGATGCATCATTGGATTATGAGTTTTCTTTTTTAAATACAGCTTACTTAGAAGTTGGGACAAGTTGGAACTATGTGTCGCTCACTTCCCCTTTTAACCCATCTGGTTCTGAGGGTGGACTGGAATTACAGGAAGGCACTGATCACGAATGGATGAGCTACAAGATTTTTTTTAGAACTGATCGTAGAAAGAATTTTATATTCAGAGCATTTGTAAGAAACGGTGGTTTTTTCAATGGAAGAAGACTAAATGCTGAACTTGGTCTTACTTTTAGAATGCCTCCATTTCTTCAGATTGAGCTAAATGGAGAGTATAATAAAATCAATCTCCCATCACCTTACAAGGACGCAGATCTCTATCTCATAGGTCCTCGAATAGATGTAACATTAAGCAATAAAGTGTTCTTTACTTCCTTTATTCAATACAATTCACAAAGTGAAAATTTAGGACACAATTCAAGATTTCAATGGAGGTTTAAACCAGTATCAGATATCTTCCTTGTCTATACGGACAATTATATAACAGATGGATTTCAAACAAGGAATAGAGCAATTGTTTTCAAAATCAACTATTGGCTAAACCTTTAAAATTAAGCGGCCTGCTTAATTCCGACTTCCTGAATTTTCTTAATTCGCTTATTCATAATTGAAAACCAAAGTGGTGGAATTGTTGACATCAGCATCATCCCTGGATACCCTGTTGGCATTTGTGGACTTTCGTCAATATGTCTTAATATTTGATATTTCCTACTTGCGATGTAATGGTGATCTGAGTGCCTTGAAAGTTCAAAAAGGATAACACGTCCTACCAAATGATCAGAATTCCAAGAATGATGAGGCATTACTCTCTCATAGGTATTTCCTCTCTTATCACGTTCCAATCCATAATGCTCAATATAGTTTACGGTTTCTAACAGCAAGAATCCAATAACTGCTGCGGCAATAAAATAGCCCATGATTACCCAACCGAAATAAACACCTATACCTAGCGTAAGTCCAATCTGCAGTAATTGAAAAATGATCATTTCATTACTTAATGAGAAAAACCCTTTCCCTTTCTTTTTCAATTTCTCCATCTCAAGTTTCCACGCTGATAGATAAGCAAATACTACAGACCTAACCCAGAAACCATATAAAGTTTCCCCATACCTAGCAGAAGAAGGGTCTTCTTTTGTGCTTACATTTCTGTGGTGTCCTTTGTTGTGCTCTATAAAGAAGTGCATGTAGAGTGATGTCAGCAAAAGAGACTTGGCCATCAACTGCTCATACCATGTTTTTCTATGACCCAGTTCATGCGCCACATTGATGCCAATAACACCACACATTAAACCCATTGCACTAATTCGTCCTATAACATCTACAGTAGATAATCCCAATTGTGAAAAAGAAATGATAAACGTATAAAGTAAAAACCATTGAATAGGAACCATCAGGTAAATCTGAAAGTCAAAAATGGGATCTTTAGCTATTACTTTTTCTTCTTCCTCAGACAAGTTTTTGTCATTAGGTTTAAAAGCCAATTCTAGCAAAGGAATCAAGCCAAAAGAGAATATCAATGGCACGAACGTGACCCAACCAGTATTTTGAAAACTGATCCAAACAAGAATTGGTAAGATCAACACATACAAATATTTCAATTTGCTCATTTTGTCATTTTTAATTTCCCAAAAGGAATCAAATATCCAATAGAACCACCAACAACCCATAGGTTGGATATGTCTGGTGTCTCATCGGTAAGATTTCCTGCATTAATAAAATTACTAAAACTGTAGGTGAAAAAACCTTCTAAATGAATTGACCCAAAAGAAAAATCTCTAAATACTCCTCCGCTTGCTCTAGCGCCATAGCCAAACTCACGATCTCTATCGGCTTCATAGGTATAAAAATCAGCAGCAGATCCACCACGCTCAGCTTCAGTCGGTTCCTCCGACTTATCGGTGCTCAAGAGCATTTCAAAGTAAAACCCAACCGCCACAAAATATTTATTCTTATTCCCAAAATAGCCGATTCCCTCAACTGGAATCTCTAGATAATTCATTCTCACAGAGTAATTCGGCTCATTGGTGAGGAATTTTTGCTCCCATCCTTTCTGTACATAATTGATACTCATCTGAATACCAGAATTAAGAAATATGTCTCTTTTCTTAGCAAAATGCTTCACCATAAGTCCTGAGTGAATACCTGATTTAAAAGTGGTATTCATATTGTTTCGAAAAATAGTATGATCAATAAATGCAGACCCTGCATGACCTCCTCCCTTAAATCCTACATAAGTTTTGGTTTGCGCGTTGATCGAAAAAACCAGAATCGCTGATATGCCCAGCAGTGCTATTCGCATGTAATTATTCTTTATTGATGTTAGGAATTCACTTTAAAGCATAAAAATCTAAAGCTCCTCCCAAAATTAAAATAACGAATGGTATGGTACGGTAAAAAATCTTGAAACAATAAACACATCAAAAGTGTGCAAAATTGATTATTCTTGAATTTAAGATAACTTAACCATGAACCAACCCTTTATCACAAATGATGCCGTAATTTTTGGCATTCTCATGCTCATGCTCGGCCTTGTTTTTCAAACATCTGCAAGTGATCACCCATTTTGGAAAAAATTCTACAGCTATGTCCCTGCCCTCCTTATTTGCTATTTTCTGCCTTCATTAATGAAGGCGACTGGGTTGATTAATCCTTCTGAATCAAATCTCTATTTTGTTGCCTCACGTTATCTACTGCCTGCAAGTTTAGTATTATTAACAATCAGCGTAGATCTAAAAGAAATAGCCAAACTAGGTTCAAAAGCAATAATCATGTTCTTAACTGGTACTGTCGGTATCATGATAGGTGGGCCTTTAACTATCATTATTTTCTCTTACGTAGCACCTGATTTGGTAGGTGGAATTGCGCCTAATGAGGTTTGGAGAGGCATGACCACTATAGCTGGGTCATGGATTGGCGGTGGTGCCAATCAAGCGACCATGAAAGAGGTTTTCAATGTAAGCGATGAGCTATTCTCTACTATGGTAACCGTAGATATTATTGTAGGGAATGCATGGCTTGGAATATTGATTGCAGGAGTGGCGGTAACGAAACTGATTGATAAAAAACTGAAAGCAGATTCTTCTGCTATCGAATCCCTTAAAAAGAAAATGGAGGATTATCAAGCAAGCGTTACCAAAACACCTGATCTCACGGATCTAATGAAAGTTCTTATGATTGGATTTGCCTGTACAGGACTAGCACATTTTGGTAGCGATTTAATTGTCCCTTTTCTCGAGCAATACCCAAGCTTAAAACAATACAGTTTGACATCTGGGTTCTTTTGGATAGTAGTTATTGCTACTACACTAGGTGTTGTATTGTCATTTACGAGGGCTCGACAACTAGAAGGTGTAGGTGCGTCTAGAGTTGGACGCGCGTTTATTTACATTCTAGTTGCTACAATTGGTATGAACATGGATATTCTGGCTATATTCTCAAACCCTGGCTATTTCTTTTTAGGAATTACTTGGATACTCTTCCATGTAGCGTTGCTGGCTATTGTGGCAAAGCTCATCAAGGCACCTTATTTCTTTATTGCTGTGGGTAGCACTGCCAATGTAGGAGGAGCAGCCTCTGCACCAGTCATCGCTTCAGAATTTCATCCTTCACTCGCACCAGTCGGGGTGCTTATGGCTGTGCTTGGCTATGTACTAGGAACATACGGAGCGTATTTATGTGGATTAATGATGCAATGGGCTGCAGGTTAGTAAGGGATTTAAATGAATAAACGGTAGTATAGCTAAAGCTTATTTAAAAAATAGTCTTCCCCTATATAGATTTGCACAAATCACCTAGTTTCACATACAAAAAACAACTACTCATTTTTTTATATTGTCGACTTTTAAGCATTATCTATCTTAATTTTAAGTTTGTGATATTAAAATGAACTTAATTCACATATTTAGTTCTCAAAAACCAATTTAACCATGAAATTTAAGCACCTCCTATCCACCCTTGCCATCATTATCACTTTAATTTCATCTGCTCAGAATATTGAAGATCATGCTAAAAAAATATATCAAGATTCTATAGGGAATGTTCATGTTAATAGAAGTTTACCTGTTTATCTAAGCATTTCGACCTCACCAGATGGTAGTGATGCGAAAGTATTAAAGGGACAAGACCCAAAGTACAGTTACCCAATGTTTTTAGATACGGAAGGCTACAACTCCATTAGATCTCCATGGAAAGTAGACCCTGAAACTAAAGAGACTATATATCCAAAAGAAGATGTGATTTTTGAGGTGTATGCAGACAGTAAAGCTCCTGTCACAAAGATTGTTTTTGGATCAAAAACGAATAGGGAGAATGGGAAAACAGCTATAGGAGATGGAAATATTTCATTAGTCGCAGAGGATGCTTTATCAGGACTGCAAGGCATATATTACTCAATCAATCAAGCACCTTATAAAATGTATTCAGTACCTCTTCAATTAGAAGAAAAAGAATATCTTTTAAAATATTATGCTGTTGACAATGTGGGGAATGTTGAAGAACTTCATGAAATCACTGTTTATCTTGATAAAACGGCTCCAGAAACGGTGATGTCGATTGAAGGTGATGTCTCCGAAAAGATCGTTTCTAGTAGATCTTCAATTGCCTTAGATGCCACAGATAAAACCACCAAAGTTTTTAAAACCTATTACAATATTGACGATGGTAAAAACATTGCTTATACCAGACCAATTGTAATGACTACACTTGCGGAAGGCGAGCATACTGTTTCTTATTTCTCCGAAGATATACTTGGCAATAAGGAAGACGAAAAATCATTCGCTTTCTATATTGATAAATCTGCTCCAAAAGTTATTGATGAAATTATTGGAAATACCTTCATAGCGAATGGTAAAGAGTATTATTCTGGAAAAACCAAATTAAAATTGGTAGCCATGGATAATAAGTCTGGCGTAAAGGAGATTAGATATGCTGTCAATAACGGCGAATTTAAATTATATACTGAACCATTTTACTTGGTTGAATCTGGTACATTAAACATTGAAGTTTTAGCTATTGACAAAGTGAATAACAAAGCTAGAACTGCAGCATTTTCTGATAAAAGTAATATTAGAAGTTATGTAGATTTATCAGGACCTGAATTGACTTATTCACTTACTGGCCCATCTTTTAAAGTCAAAGACACACTTTACATTTCACAGAATACTAAAGTAAGCCTAACAGGAAAAGACTTGGATGCAGGATTCAAAGATATAGACTATCAAGTAGGTGCTTCCAGCATTCAACCTTATTCTGAGCCGATCTCAATTAAAGAGGAGGGCTTCTATAAATTAACCTATAATGGATATGATAACCTTCAAAATTCAAATACAGAAAGTATACTTTGCTTAGTGGACAATACCGGTCCCAATATCTTTAGTCGATTTAGTATTGAAGGGAACAAATATCGAATGATTGAAGGAGAATCGGTTAGCGTGTACCCTCCTCACGTAGTGCTTTTCTTATCAGCAACTGATAAATATGCTGGACTTGATAAAATCAGCTATCAAGTAAATGGATCTCCCAAACAAGCATATAAAGGATTGATAGAAGATTTTACTAAAGACACACTCTATACTCTTATGATCTCTGTGACTGACAAACTTGGAAATTCAAATGAGGAAGAAGTGAAATTTTACATTGAATAGTCTAATTTTATCAAATGCTAAAACTGACTGGAGCAATTCCATTACTTTTTGTTTGCTTAATCATTCATTTTGACTCGTTTTGTCAGAGTTCAACAGACGATCAAAATACGCAGATTGAGCAGTATCAAGTTGCTTTAAACACGGCAATTGAAGGTAAAGAATGGATAAATGCAGCAGCTTTAAGTAGCAAGATAGCCTATGCTTACTGGGACAGTCAAAAGTATGACGATGCAATTTCGTTTTTTAATCAGTCCCTCGAGCATAGCAACAAGGTTGATAACAAAAATGGAATAAAAACCATCCGTTATAACTTGGGCTTGGTAAATATTGATAAAGGAGACTATCAGACGGCTTTATCAGAATTTAACTCAGGTGTTTTAATTGCTAGAGAATTAAATCAAAAAAATGATATCCTTTCAGGATTGATAAACTCAGCTTCAATTACCCAGAGCTTAGGTCAGCATGAATCAGCCATAAAAACTGCTACTGAAGCACTTGCATACGCCCAAGAACTTGAGAATTTAAATTTAACAAAAAGATGCTACGGTATTCTCTATGAGAATTACCAAGAAATTGGTGATTCTGAAAAATCCATCGAGTACTTTGATCTTTATTCTACCGTAGATAAATTCTTAAGGGATGAACAACTCAAAAAAATTGAAGCTGATTCAGAGCAGAAAGTAAGTAATATTCAAAATGAAAAAGCAAAAACTGATCAAAAGTTACAAAGTAGTAATCAACAATTACAAGTAGCGAAAGACTCGCTACAAATAGCTAGAGAGATTACAGAGAGACAAAAATTACAGTTGAAATTAAATGAGGTAACTCTTCGAGAGAAAGAAGCGCAACTTAAAAATGAAAAATTAATCCGATACGGACTAAGTGTAATCATCCTTTTAACTCTCATTTTCTTAATCATTTTCTACGTTCAATACCGACAGAAAAAAAAGAAAAATATATTACTTCAAGAGCAATTTGAACAAATCAACTCTCAAAAGGAGGAAATCGAAAAGCAAGGAGAATACCTGTCGATTAAAAACGAAGAGTTAGTTGCTGTGAACAAAGAGAAAAATCTTATGATGAGCATGGTAGCACACGATCTTAAAAAACCAATCAACGATCTTTCATCGCTCTCATCCTTAATTGCCGTTTACAAGGATAATCTACCTGATGATTTCAACAATTTGGTTGGAATAATAAAAAAGTCGGCTGATGGTTATAATAAAATGGTACATAAAATTCTTGATGCAGGTGCCATTGAGAATAGAAAACTGAATGTTGTTCGAGAAAAACTGAGCCTTATTGATGTATTAACCGCTAATACAGAAGCTCAAAGTATTCATGCAACCAAAAAGAATATCTCCTTTAACACAGAAGATATCCCTAAATCAATAAATGTTAAAGGAGATAGAATATATCTGAGTCAAGCAATTGAAAATATAATTTATAATTCAATCAAATATTCTCCTGAAGGTTCTACCATATTTGTTGGCGCTAAGAAGAAGGGTGATAATTTCAATATTTACATCCGAGACGAAGGTCCAGGGATTGATGAAGAAGATCAAAAACATCTTTTTGATATGTTTAAGCCTCTTAAAAAAGGAGATGCAGAATCATCGGGTCTTGGTTTATCAATCGCAAAAAAATACATGGAAGCAATGGAAGGATCTATTTATTGCGAAAGTACTCCTCCAAATGGAACTACCTTTTTTCTAGAAATTCAAAAGTGGTAAAGTCTGTCATATAATTTTCCTGATGCTTGGAAATTTATAATATGCTGGTATGAGCAATCAACATCAAGTTAACTTATCTCTAACCGCTCCTTTTTACACACTCAATAATCTTACTGCAAAAACTAAAAGAGTATGGCTAGTCTTCCATGGATATGGACAATTAGCTGAATACTTCATTAAGAAATTTGAAGTCCTTAATCCTGAAGAAAACTTCATTATTGCACCTCAAGGACTTTCTAAGTTTTATCAAAAAGGATTTTACGGACGTGTAGGAGCATCTTGGATGACCAAAGAAGATCGACTAACAGATATAGAAAATCAATATTCTTACCTTGACACGGTGCTAAAAGCTGTTGGCGATATCAGCAATAAACAACTCATCTATTTTGGGTTCTCCCAAGGGACTGCCACGATGGGACGATATGCAAGTCATGCAAAGATCCCCTTTAAAAAAATGATCATTTGGGCAGGTACCTTTCCTCCTGATATTGATCCTTCCAAGTATCATTTTCTTACTGGGGATGAAGACATTAGTTATTTCACAAGTAAAGACGATCCATTCTTTAAAGAGGAGATGATATATACTCAAAACGAAGTGGTACAAAAAACTCTTGGAAAAGAGCCCACATTGAATTGGTATGAAGGAGGGCATACTGTAATCTCAGATATTATAAAGACCCTTTAATCAATTGAATAGGTATCTTTAAAGAATAAATATCCATTTTATTCCCAAATAAACATTTATATGAAAACAATGACATGTAGACAATTAGGTGGAGCATGCGACCTAGCATTTCACTCCAATACATTCGAAGAAATAGAAGAAATGAGTAAAAAACATGGAATGGAAATGTTCAAACAAAATGATGAAGCACACCTTGACGCTATGAACAAAATGCGAGAAATGATGACTACACCTGATAAAATGAAGGAGTGGTTTGATGAGAAAAGAAAAGAGTTTGAAGCGCTTCCATCCAACTAAGCCAACGCTATGAAAAAGCTATTATCTATTCTTACACTATTACCATTCATTTCATTTAGCCAACATGAGAATGCTATCAAATCGATATATGACGAAGCACTTACAAAAGGTGATACATATGAAAATCTAAGAGTTCTCTGTAAAGACATTGGTCATCGGCTTTCAGGCTCACCAGGGGCTGCTGCAGCTGTAGAATACACAAAGCAACTGATGCAATCATATGATTTTGATACAGTGTATCTACAGCCTGTAATGGTTCCTCATTGGGTAAGAGGCAAAAAAGAAATAGTAAGGGCAATGAATACCAATAAGCATGGAACAATAGAATTGAATGCGTTGGCTCTTGGAAATTCTGTTGGGACTGGTGAATCTGGAGTATTGGCAGAAGTAATTGAGGTGAGCGGATTGGATGAAGTGAATGAATTGGGTAAAAAAGTTGAAGGTAAGATTGTATTTTATAATGGAGAAATGGATCCTACTATCGTTAATACATTCGGAGCGTATAGTGGAGCAGTTATTCAAAGATCATCTGGGGCTTCAGAAGCGGCAAAATATGGAGCTAAAGCGGTAATTGTCAGATCGGTTACTAACAGAAAAGATGACATACCCCATACTGGTTCATTGCGATACAAAGCGCTGATTAATCAAATACCTGCAGTGGCCATTAGCACCAATGATGCAGATCTTTTGAGTAGCATCCTAAAAGAACAAAAACTGAATATTTATATAGAGACGCATAGTGAGATGCTTCCAGATGTGCTATCCTATAATGTAATTGGTGAACTAAAAGGCTCGGAATTTCCTAATGAAATCATTGCCGTAGGCGGTCATCTAGACTCATGGGATGTGGGTGAAGGAGCTCATGACGATGGTAGCGGATGTATGCAAGCAATAGAAGCTGTTCGCATGTTTAGGGCATTAAACATTACGCCTAAGAGAACATTGAGAGCAGTCATGTGGATGAATGAAGAAAATGGACTTAGAGGTGGCCAAGAGTATGCTCGTATTGCTAAAGAAAAAAATGAGAAACACCTTGCTGCTTTGGAATCTGATGCTGGTGGATTTCAGCCACTTGGATTCTCGACCTCAGGTGATGAAGTTCAACGCCAAAAAATAAGAGACTGGAAAGAGTACTTTGTGCCATATGGAGTTAGAAACTTCGAACAAAATGGTGGTGGAGCAGATATTGGACCACTCCGATCACAGGGCACCTTGCTGATTGGATTACGACCTAGTACCCAACGATATTTCAATTACCATCACACCCCTGCAGATGTATTTGAAGCAGTAGATCAAAGAGAACTAGAACTCGGAGCTGCAAGTATGTGTGCTTTGATGTATTTGATTGATCAGGAAGGTCTTTAATAACTTGAAAATATTGGTAGAGCTAAAGCACTTTAAAACAAAAAGGGCATCAATATTACTATTGATGCCCTTTTAAATTTATTTATTGTGATCTAAGCTTCGCCCATTGTTCCTCCAAAGTTCATTGGAAAACGTGGCATTTCTTCTACTTGCTTGATCTCACCAAAAGTCGCTTCATACTTCATGATATTATCCTGCAAAGCAGTTAATAATCTCTTCGCATGTTCAGGGGTCACGACGAGTCTAGATTTTACTTTCGCCTTTGGCACACCTGGCATCAACCTAATAAAATCAATTACAAACTCACTGCTTGAGTGAGCAATCATTGCCAGATTAGCATATACACCCTCAGCAATTTCTTCTGAGAGTTCTATGTTGATCTGATTATTATTTGCTGGCGCCTTTGGCTTTTGCTCTTTTTTCTTTTCCTCGTCACTCATATCCTTATGCTTCTTCTACTTCTTTAGATTCAAACTCTTCACGGGAAGCTACAAGATTTTCATATTCCTCTTGAGAGTTCACAATGTATTTCTGATAGCTCCTAGTTCCTGTACCTGCTGGAATCAAGTGACCCACAATTACATTCTCTTTCAAGCCCATCAATGTATCCGCTTTTCCTTTGATAGAAGCCTCACTCAATACTTTAGTAGTCTCTTGGAATGATGCAGCAGAAATAAAGCTTTCAGTTCCCAACGATGCTTGAGTAATACCTTGAAGCATTGGCTTACCTGTTGCTGCCTCAGCATCTCTTACCGTCAATAACTTCATGTCTCTTCTCTTCAAACTAGAAATTTCATCTCTAAGCTTTCTAGCATCAATGATTTGACCTGCTTTGTACACTGCTGAATCTCCTGCGTCCATTACCACTTTCTTATCAAGGATGTCATCATTTTCTTCCATGAAAACAAAACGATCCACTAGCTGATTCGTCAAGAAGCTAGTATCACCAGCATTCTCAATCACCACTTTCTGCATCATTTGGCGAACGATTGCCTCAATATGCTTATCGTTGATCTTCACACCTTGCAGTCTGTATACCTCTTGAATCTCGTTCACTAAGTATTCCTGAACAGCAGTAGGGCCTTTGATTTTCAATATATCAGCTGGAGTTATTGCTCCATCTGATAATGGATCTCCGGCTCTTACGTAATCATTATCCTGTACTAAGATGTGCTTAGAAAGAGGTGCCATGTATCTTTTCTTCACTCCGTCTTTCGACTCAATAAAAATCTCTCTGTTACCTCTCTTTATTCCACCATAAGTCACTACTCCATCAATCTCACTCACTACAGCTGGATTCGATGGGTTTCTTGCTTCGAAAAGCTCCGTTACCCTTGGCAGACCTCCAGTAATATCTCTCGACTTACCTGACTTTCTTGGAATCTTAGCAAGCACTTGACCCGCTTTGATTTTATCCCCTTCATCTATGGCAAGGTGAGCTCCTACAGGAATGTTATAAGCTTTAGAGCTATCAACATCTTTACCTACAATCTCAATAGCAGGATTCTTAGTCTTATCTTTTGTATCAATGATTACTTTCTCTCTGTGACCAGTTTGCTCATCAGATTCTTCTTTGTAAGTAACACCTTCAATAATAGAATCAAATGAAGCAGCTCCATCAAACTCTGACATAATCACCGCATTGTACGGATCCCAATTACAAAGTTCATCTCCTTTAGCCACCTTAGCTCCATCTTTTACCTTAAGGATAGCTCCATAAGGGACGTGATTGCTAATTAAGACTTTATCTTTTTTATCATTCAATATTCTTAACTCTCCTGAACGACCCATTACTACCTCAATCTTATCTCCTTCCTCGTTCGTCGACTTAACTGTTCTTAGTTCATCAAATTCAACAACACCACCAAATTTCGCTTTGATATTTGCATCAACTGCAATGTTTGAAGCAGTACCCCCAACGTGGAATGTTCTTAATGTCAACTGTGTACCAGGCTCACCAATAGACTGTGCAGCAATTACTCCTACAGCCTCACCAATGTTAGACATTCTACCAGTTGATAGGTTACGTCCGTAACACTTAGCACAAACTCCTTGACGAGTTTCACAGGTTAATACTGATCTAATTTCAACATCCTCAATACTTGAATTTTCGATTACCTCAGAAATTTCTTCAGTAAATTCAGCACCACCTTGAATAATTAGCTCATCTGTTATTGGATCATATACATCATGAACAGATACTCTTCCTAAAAGTCTTTCATAAAGTGATTCAACAACTTCTTCATTATCCTTCAATGCAGAAACAGTAAGACCTCTTAATGTTCCACAATCATCCTCATTGATAACTACATCTTGTGCTACATCCACCAAACGTCTAGTCAAGTAACCTGCATCAGCCGTTTTCAGGGCAGTATCCGCAAGACCTTTTCTAGCACCGTGAGTTGAAATAAAGTACTCAATTACATCTAGACCCTCTTTAAAGTTAGACAAAATTGGGTTTTCAATAATTTCACCTACAGAACCTTGAAGATTTTTTTGTGGCTTAGCCATCAACCCTCTCATTCCGCCAAGTTGTCTAATTTGCTCTCTTGATCCCCTAGCACCTGAGTGCATCATCATGTAGATAGAGTTGAATCCTTGATCATCCTCTTCCAACTGCGTCATCAACGTATTCGTCAACATCGTATTTGTACGAGTCCAGATATCAATTACCTGATTATATCTCTCATTATCAGTGATAAGACCCATCAAGTAGTTATTCCATACAGCTGCTACTTCTTCTTTCGCTGCTGCAACTAGTTGATCCTTTTCTTCTGGTACCTGAATGTTGTCAAGTCCCATAGAAAGACCACCATTATAGGCCATCTTAAATCCAAGAGATATTATATCATCCAAGA
>CAYGTD010000005.1:7021-43227 GCA_964352725.1 uncultured Roseivirgaceae bacterium | reverse complement strand
GTACCTGTTTCCATATTGACCATGGTTCCATTATAAGTAGCTCCTGATGTGCCATGGTTGGTTACGGTGGTTCCAGATCCATCTTCAAATTGAAAGTATAACTTAAGACCGGTTTCTGCACCCGTGAAGCAAGTGGCCATCCCATTGGTTATCTCTGTGCCAGACCTAGCATAATCCCAAATACGCACTTCATCAAAACTCTGCTCAGTATAACTTACAATTGATCCTAAGGTGAGAGGTTCGGTAGACATTCCTGAATATCCGGTGTGTGCATTTGCTTGCAAGCCCTTAGATACTCCATCGACATAAACAGAGGCACTGTTTGCCCCATTACTCACAAAAGCGAAATGATGCCAATTGGCATCTAAAGGGAAACTACCATTGACTGTTTGAATATTTCCATTTCCTGTATAAAAAACGATAGTTCCCGCCGTATGAAAAAAAATGTATCTGGAGGATCCAAAAGAAAAAGAGTAGCTCCCTGATGCCGTTTGCTTCATCCAAAACTCAATCGTCCATGTGTTGTCCCCTTCAAGCAATGCTCCTCCATTGGGGACATTGACGTAATCATCTTTTGTGCCTTCCGTATTGAATGATAGTGCAGTTTGCGCGTCAGTCGACTCAGCAAACAGGCTTATAAATAATAAAATGAACACGAATCGTTTTGGGAAAGCATGAAGCTTTTGGATAATTGAATCACTCATAGGTATTTCGCTTTGACTTGGAAGTAATGGAGACTTTTACTCCAACAGTCAAATTAATTCCGAAAAAGAATACGGAGTTGAATGATGGGATGAACGACACATTTCTGGGATCAATGTTTATTCAATTCGACGAATTCCGGTTTTTATTTTGAATTGAAACGACTTATAAGTTGATTTTTATAGCTTCTGCCAATAGGCACTTTAATTCCATTTTTCAAAAAACAATTTTCTCTTTTGATTTCAACTAGGTGATTAATATTGATGATATAGGAGCGATGCACCCGAACAAATCGTTCATCTTTAATCTCGTCTAAAACCCCTGCTAAAGTCTCTCTTACCTTGGTGATTTCACCACTGTCATGGACAAAATGCATATAGTTTTTTGCTGCCTCCAAATAGATAATTTCTGAAGGAAAAATATGCTTTGGAATGCCATTGTTGTTTATGCTAATTGGCTGCTGCGGCTTATGATGTTCAGCCTGTATCAACTGTGCTTTTAGCTGTCCTTTTGTTATCGGCTTAACAAGATAACCAACAGGATTTAAACTCATCGCTTTATCAATGGTTTCTGTATCTGAATAAGCCGTTGTGAAAATTACAGGAATACTTTTACTAACAATCTGCTGATATAGCTTTAATCCATTGGTTCCATCTAAGTTTATGTCCATTAATAAAATATCCGGAAGATGCTTCGATACTCGTTCTTCAAAATCTTCACCACTTGTGTATAACCCAAGAACCTGATAACCAAGCTCATCGCAATAATCAGCAATCATGGTACCTGCCAAGGTTTCGTCTTCAAAGATTAATATCTTACTATTCTTCATCCTTATTTTTGATAAAGGTTATTTTGGGATTCGTAAGGTTGACCACAAGCTATCAGACTCTCGAGTCAATGTTCCATTCAACTGCTCCAACATTTTATCGATTAGCTGAACTCCCGCTCCGGCATTATTCTTAGTTTCATATAAACCAGAGCTTCGATCACAGTATTTGATAATGATATGATCATTGGCATCACAATAGTCAATTTCAATCCTATTGTTTGACTCTTTTCTTAATGCATGCTTAACACTGTTAGTTAAAAGCTCATTCATAATAATACCTAAAAGGATTGCTTTGTTTGCTTCAATGCCAGAGTATTTTTTATTACTATTTAATACCACTTCAATCGGAAGATCAGAATTAACAAGAATTAGATTACGCAAATCCTGGATGACTTCCACCATATTACTTTTTGCTTCTTTAGAGTAATCCATAAGTCTTGAATGGACAACAGCTATTGCTTCAAGGCGTTCACGCATTCGCTCAAAAGAAGCATTCGCCTCTTTGGGAGCGCTTTTGGACTCATGATGCACAAGTCCTGTTAACATTGCCAGGTTATTTTTTACTCGGTGATGAACATCCTTAAGAAGTGAATGGTTAAGCTGCAGTGTTTCATTGAGTTGGATATTACTAGCGATAAATTTTTTTTTGGTTCGCTTCTCATTTTTGTAGAGCCATAAAATCGCCAAAAACATTATGGTAATAGCCATCCCAGTCAGAAGGATTACATTTTTTTCTCTTTTAAGATTAGTCACACGGTTTTTCTCAAATTCCAGCTCAAGTTGTTGTCTTTCTGCCTCCAATTGGGATTGCTTTACGGCTACCTCCTTATTAACAGACCGACGCAAATCCTGAATGTAGGATTGATAAGAAGAGTCTTTATAAACTAAAGCACCACTAACATCTCCCTGATGCTTGAGCAATTCTGACTTTTGTGAATAAAGTGTATATAAAACAGCGTTCCATTCATAATTTCGAGCAATAGGCAATGTTTCGTTTAGCAAAGGTTCTACTTTTTCCCACTTTTCGTTTTCCATCATAAAAGAAATCAGATTTCCAGAAGCTGAAACCCAAAATCTGGAATATCCTCCTTTTTTCCAAAGATCAATTGCTTTACTTAAGTAATATTCGACACTATCTTTTCTATTTATTTTATTCAGAATTGATGCATTTTCATTGTATGCACTTGCTAACTGAAACACATTTTTGGTACCCTTCAAAAATTTTATACTGAGCATTACGGTCTCGTATGCTTTCTCCAACTGATCCGTCTCATTATACACTGCAGAAGCGCGGTTCAGGTAGTATTGATATACTTCACCAGTGATTTGGTGGGCATTCATCACTTCTTTACATTTATTTAAAATATAAAATGCAGATTCAAAACTACCGATAGAGCGATAATACTCAACGATGTTGATTTGTGTTATGGCTATTCCTTTATAATCCCCCAGCTGCTTAAATATATCTATAGCTTGCTCATAATAATCAATTGCTTTTGTGTAATTGCCATTGAGTTTAGCCAATCGACCTAATAGGATATAATAGTCACCGAGGAAAGAATCAATTGGTAAAGAAGATATATTTAATTCATGAATTCGAATAGATGCAGAATCAAACTTCCCTAGTGCAGAAAGTGCCTTAACCTCCATGTAGTGAATGATGTGACTTACGTTTACAAGAGATTTATCTTTCAACCCTTTCCTACAAACATCTAGCGCTTGTTCTGCGTCAGCTTCAATCAATGAATCGTATCTAATAAAATACCTGCTGAACTGATCTTTTTCCTTTTCAGACCAATCAATCACATAATGTTCAAAGATTTCCTCTAGGGTTCGGTATTGATAGCTCGAGTAGGCGGAAAAAATAATTCCCAAGACCATCATCATAAACATGAAGAAAGCCTTGGGAATACAAATTATATGTCGGCTTGAAGTGCCTATTTTTTTGGGATTACAAATGAATCACTTCATCGTATGCTGCTGCTGCCGCTTCCATCACTGCCTCACTCATGGTAGGGTGCGGGTGTACTGACTTCACAATTTCGTGTCCTGTGGTTTCTAGGTTTCTGGCTACAACAGCTTCAGCTATCATCTCAGTTACATTTGCTCCTATCATATGTGCGCCTAACCACTCGCCGTATTTTGCATCAAATATCACTTTCACAAAACCATCAGAAGCCCCTGCTGCTTTTGCTTTACCAGAAGCTGAGAATGGAAACTTACCCACTTTGATTTCATATCCTGCTTCCTTAGCAGCCTTCTCTGTATATCCTACAGATGCTATTTCAGGAGAGCAATATGTACAACCAGGTATATTATTGTAATTCAAAGGCGCTACATGCATTCCTTTTATTTTCTCTACACAAATGATTCCTTCAGCTGAGGCCACATGAGCAAGTGCTTGTCCTTTTACGATATCCCCAATGGCATAAACTCCATCCACATTGGTCTTGTAATAATCATCTACCAATACTCTCCCCTTCTCCGTTTTTACACCTGTATCCTCAAGACCTAGATTTTCAATATTAGTTGCAACTCCAACAGCAGAAAGAACCACATCACATTCCAATACCTCTTCCCCTTTTTTCGTCTTCACTGTCACCTTGCATCCACTTCCCTTAGTGTCCACCTTCGTTACTTCAGAGCTAGTCATGATTTTCATTCCTGACTTCTTGAAAGTTCTTTCTAATTGCTTAGAAATTTCTTCATCCTCCACGGGTACAATGCGATCCATGAATTCTACAATGGTCACCTCTGTCCCAATAGATTTATAGAAATAAGCAAACTCAACACCAATAGCTCCAGATCCCACTACCACCATTTTCTTTGGTTGTTTATCCATGACCATTGCCTCTCTGTAGCCTATGATTTTCTTTCCATCAATTGGCATAGTAGGAAGCTCTCTGGCACGCCCCCCTGTAGCCAAAATGATATGATTAGCATCATAAGTAGTCACTTTACCAGATGCGTCTTTTACTTCTACCTTCTTCCCTTTTTTAAGGGTACCATGACCTTCAATGTGATCAATCTTATTTTTCTTGAAAAGGAATTGAATTCCTTTACTCATTCCTCCTGCAACTTCTCTGCTTCTTTTCACCATGCCTGAGAAATCAACCTTGGCATCTTTCACATTGATTCCATAATCTGTAGCATGATTGATGTATTCAAATACTTGAGCGCTTTTCAAAAGTGCTTTCGTAGGGATACATCCCCAGTTTAGACAAATTCCTCCCAGCTCAGTACGTTCTACCACCCCTACTTTCATTCCCAACTGCGAAGCTCTAATAGCTGCCACGTATCCTCCAGGCCCACTCCCGATTACAATAAGATCATATTTAGATGCCATTCTTTTCAGTTTTTAATTGAAGCGCAAATTTAGTCTGAATAATTGTGGATTTAAACTTTAGTAGGAAGATGAATTCATGCATCTTATCTTTGACTATCCTAATATAAATAGAACCAACATAAAGATGAAACTACTAGAAGGAAAAACAGCACTTATAACCGGAGCATCAAAAGGAATAGGAAAAGCGATTGCTGAGCAATTTGCAGCGCATGGAGCTAATGTGGCATTTACTTATCTATCCAGTGTAGAAAAAGGAGAGGCTCTAGGTAAAGAACTAGAAGCAAAAGGCGTTAAAGCAAAAGGATATAGATCAGATGCCTCTGATTATAACGCAGCTCAAGAACTAATTAACAATGTGGTAGCCGATTTTGGCACCATCGATGTTTTAATTAATAATGCTGGTATCACCAAAGATAATCTATTGATGAGAATGAGTGAAGCAGATTGGGATGCTATCATGAATATCAACTTAAAGTCATGTTTCAATACGGTGAAAGCAATTTCCCGCACTATGATGAAGCAGCGAAGTGGCTCAATTATCAATATGTCATCGGTAGTAGGCGTAAAAGGAAATGCAGGACAAGCTAACTATGCTGCATCCAAAGCTGGTATCATTGGATTCACCAAGTCAGTAGCTTTAGAGTTAGGGTCAAGAAATATACGATGCAATGCAATCGCTCCCGGCTTTATAGAAACAGAGATGACCGATGCGCTAGATGAAAAAACAGTGCAAAGCTGGAGAGATGCTATTCCTTTAAAAAGAGGTGGAGCCCCAGAAGATGTAGCCAATGCTTGTGTATTCTTAGCGTCTGATATGTCGTCTTATGTAACAGGTCAGACCCTACAAGTAGATGGAGGAATGCTAACATAAAATATTACAATCGAAAAAATAGACCCATCTCTTGAGGTGGGTTTTTTTATGAATCATCGATATAATTACATTATTTAAAGATTAATTATCATTTAATTAATAATAATAGATTAATTTCCCGTTTATAATTTCAAAACAGTTCAATGCCTTTAAACGCACTAACCAGCACATTAGGGATTAAAAGAGCTGCTCATCTTCTTCGTCGTACTTGTTTTGGTGGTACCATCACTGAAATAGAATCGTTTGCAGCGCTAACACCGACCGAAGCAGTTCAGCAACTTTTTAATAATGAATTACCAGATCCAAGTTACCCGATTGATCCTTTAACAGGATTGGAATGGATCACAACTGGAAATGCTCAAAGTGAAGGATTCGAGCTAGAACGATATTTCCTTTCATGGCATCTGGGTCAGATGCTTGGCAATGAAATAGACGAAAATATTAAACTGCCGTACATTTTCAGAGAGCGATTAGTCTTCTTTCTTCATACACATTTCACAACGAAAGTTTCTGTTGTTAATAGCACCAGAGCACTCTATTATCAGCAAGCTTTATTTCGATTATTTGCATTTGATGCAGAAGATATTGTGCTACCACCAGAAGATCCGGATGCAGAGCCAGATGATCCTGCATCAATGGAAACAATCGTACCACGAAATTTTAAGCAGTTGACGAAAAAGCTTAGTGTGGACAATGCGATGCTCGTTTTCCTTGATGGAAGATTTAATGTGAAGGGAAGTCCTAATGAAAATTATGCAAGAGAATTGCTCGAGCTATATTCCATAGGAAGAGGGTTAGAAGGAACAATTCCAGAAGCTGAGTTTGAAGGTGACTATTTCACCTACGCTGAAGCGGATGTTCAGGCTGGAGCAGAAGTACTTTCTGGATTTAATGTGGATCCTACTTTCTCCAACATAGATGAAGAAACAAACCTTCCTAGAGGAGTAATAAAAGGAGGTACGATAGCATCCCGACATGAGACAGGAACAAAAACATTTAGTACGAGGCTAGGCGAAGGCACTGTCATACCCAACTCTGATCTTGAGACAAATGGGAACCCGACAGAGGCTAGTGTATTAGACGAAATAAGCCAGTTCATAGATCTGATATATGATCAGGCAGAAACCGCAAGAAGTATTTGCCGGGAAATCTACAGGTTCTTTGTTTATCATCAGATTGATCAAACCCTTCAAGACGATATCATTCAGGAGATGGCCGATATTTTCACAACTAATGAATTTAAAATCCAACCAGTTCTTGAAGCCTTATTGACAAGTGAGCACTTCTATGAAGCGGAAGCAGGAAGTGATGACAACAATTTTGGGAGCATCATTAAGTCACCTATTGATTTGGTATTGGGATTCATGAGAAACTTCGAAGTGACACTACCTTCATACGAAACAGAGCTTTCTGTTTATTATAATTTTACTGGGTCTTTACTTCGCATTATAGCCGATCAAGGAATGGATTATTATGATCCATTTGAGGTGGCAGGCTACTCAGCGTATCATCAATTTCCTATTTACAATAGAAGTTGGATTACGACCAACTACCTAACAAATAGATACAACTTTATTAAAGAAACCATCAATGATGATTTAGAAATGGCTCTCTTTAGAGTAGATATTTTGCAGTTTGTTAGAGATCAGTTTGATAACTCAGTTGCGAGAATCGCACGGGATTTAATTGTCGCCATTGCTGAACGTTTTTTACCTATCTCTGATAACCTAAGTTTTGATGTCGCTGGCACAGGTGAACTTACGATTGAACGACTCAATTATTTCCTAACTGTCTTCATTTTCTCACCTCAGATTGATGCTGAACCTGAAACCTCCTGGACTTTCCGCTGGGACAATGGAGTAGACGATGAAGTGGTGACCAATCAATTGGTGAATTTATTTAATGCGATGCTTCAAACACCTGAGTATCAATTGATGTAACTGGCTTGATGACACAAAGATGAAAAGAAGAAATTTTTTAAAGAAAATCGGTTTTGCTGCAGGCGCCCCTATTGCTTTTAATGGTGTGCCTTTGCAAATCTTAGCTTCACATCAAGATATTCAGCATCTTGCTGCTCAAAGCACCAATGATCGAGTCCTCATTATTTTGCAATTACATGGAGGAAATGACGGATTAAATACAGTAATCCCATTGTCAAACTATGACGAATACTACAGCAGAAGAGCCAATATCGCTATTCCCTATAAAGTTGGAAATAGAACATTAATACCTTTAGATAGCACAGTAGCAGCTGAGGATCAGGTAGGACTCCATCCTGATATGCATGACTTTAAACGGTTGTACGATTCTGGAAAGGCAGCAGTTTTCCAAGGTGTTTCCTATGAAAACAACAATGGATCTCACTTCAGAGGAAGGGATATTTGGTTTATGGGTGGCGATGCAGATGAATATATATCTTCTGGATGGATTGGGAGGTATTTAGGAAAAGAATACGAGCCACTAAGTTATCCAAATGATTTCCCAACGGCAGAAATGCCAGATCCATTAGCTCTTGAAATGGGAAACGATGTTTCATTATTATTTCATCAAGAAGGGAACATCCCTACCTCGCTTTCGCTAGGAAGTAGCCCTGGCGGCTTAGCCAACTTGATTGAGCAGCTAGAGGGATTCAATGACGAGGGTATTGACCCAAGAGGAAATCCACCTGCTTTTTTGAACAACTCTCCTTATGGACAGGAGATGAACTGGATTCTTGGACTCGAAGATAAATCAGAAGTATATATCAAGAGATTAGCCGAAATATACGACTCAGCAGCTGATACCTCAGTTACCTATCCAGAAACGTATCCTTTCAATAGCCCAACGGGGGCAAAACGCAATCCATTAACCAATCAATTAAAACTAGTTGCAAGGCTCTTGGCAGGTGGTGTAAAAACAAAGGTGTTCTTAGTTAAAATGGGTGGGTTTGACACGCATGCTTCACAAGTGGAAAGCCATGACCCAACAATGGGTGTTCATTCAGCGCTACTTTATCACATCTCTTCTGCTATGAGAGCTTTTCAAAAAGATTTGAGATCTAGAGGAATAGAGGATCGTGTATTGACTTTGAGTATGTCGGAATTTGGAAGAAGAATTGGTTCCAATGGCAGCTATGGAAGTGATCATGGTACAGGGGGGCCAGTAATGATGTTTGGTTCAGGCGTGAAGCCGGGCATTTACGGAACTGTTCCTGATGTTTCAAGAAATAATGTAGGACTCCAATTTGACTATCGCCAGATCTATGCGAATATCCTTCATGAATGGATGGGAGTAGACAAAACCGTCATCTCAAATGACATTTTCTTCAAAGACTTTATAGATGGACCAAATCCTAATGGCGGAAATTATGAGCCAATGGACTTGATCAAAGAGGTAATACTAAGTGAGCGTGATTATGTAAAAGCTAAGTATCACATCTCGTCTGTTTATCCAAACCCTGCCACTAAATACGTGCAAGCAAACATCATGGTGAATAATTACCAAGATGTAAATGTGCAACTCATAAACGTGCAAGGAACCATCGTTTCTCAAATCAATAGAAGGGTAGCTCCTGGTGAGCATTCATTTTCTTTTGTCTTGGACGGATATAGTCCAGGTTTCTATTTTATCAAAGCCAAATCAGAAATGCTCAATGATACGAAAAGACTCATCATCAGGAAATAAAATTCTTTGTCTATGTATTTTAATAATGCTGACCAGTAGCACTTTTGCTCAAAGAAAACCAACCAAAAATCCTTTGGAATCATTTTTAGATACACAGTTTTGGTTAGGCTTGAAAATGGGTGTGAATTACACTCAAGCTTTTCCAAATAGTAGAAATACTGGATTTAGTCCAATCGACTATTCTTCAGATAGTCTACAAAAATCGTATGCTGATTTTGCGCTCCCAGGAGCACACATGGGATTAGAAATGAATTTTTACCACAGGGGTTTTTCAGCATCATTCCAACCTGCATATAAAAGAAGTAGATATTCTTACACTAACCAGCTAGGATGGAATGGTGAGCTTCCAAATAGTCGATTTGAAACCCAGTATGATATTGAACAACGATTGGATTTAATTGAACTGCCATTAATGATCAAATTTGATGTGATTCGAAAGGGAAAAATAAGACCATTTATCATGGCAGGTGGATTTTACTCATTGATTGCCTCGGCGCAAAAAGATGTTTCTATCACGCAGATAGACTACTCTTCCGGCTCAGCTTTGACATCAAGTGGCGGAACTACGACATTGGGTGTTAAAGACTCTTTTCAGAATTTTTCCGGCGTATCTGCAGGCACAGGCGTCAATTTGGACTACTGGAACATTCGTACCGTTTTTGAAATCAATTACAAACGATCACTGACCTCTACAACACGTCCTAATGCTCAACAAAATGAGTTAGCGTCATTTGGAGAAGTTAACGATGAAGTTTTCTTAAGAGATCTCAGCTTCTCACTCAGTTTCGTATTTCCCTTCCGTTTTATTGATCAACAATTCAAGGCATACTAACAAGCGTGACGCTTGACCCAATTACTTGAGAAAAAACTTCACTATGAAAAATATTCATCTCCAAAACTCAAATTTCAGACTTCTAATTGGCTGTCTATTTTTAGTAATTCTCTTTACTGCTTGCTCCAATGAAGAACCGTCACTTTCAGAGTCATTTCTAAAAATATATGATCACTCCAACGCTGATCTTAGCTATCACCCAATTGACGTAGCAGAAACGGTGGATGGATATATTATTCTTTCAGCAACAGAACTTGCCAGTTCAGATTTCAATGGAGTGCAGCTCATCAAAACAGATGAAGAAGGAAACTTTGTGAGAGAACGTGAACTTTCTGGTTATGTCATCCCTATCGGTAGTATGTATTTAAATCCATCAGATAGCAATACTTATTTCTTCGCAATGGAACCGACCTCATTAAACGCAGTTTTAATTGGAGTAAATCCACAGCTACAAGTGGACGTAGAATTGACTATCAGTGGACTTAATTATCCACTTGCGTCTTCAATCACCAATGCAGGAAACTTATTGCTTTTGAGTTATGATCCTGTGGCATTAGAAATGGAAATAAGTGAGATTGCCTTAGATGGATCCTTCGTTGGTGGCAATAGCTATTCTATAGGTCCTGGATCTGATGTAGAAGTTGAAATCATTAATCACTATCTCAATGCAAACGATAGACCATTGCCATTCTTCTGTGGTGAAGTTTCATCTGGCAATTACTATTTTAATGGTTTTTATAATTACAGTTTTTCATTGGTATTTACTGACTTCTCAGACACTCCTTCTGGTGTAATTCAAGGACAATCTTCCAACGCAGGAATAAGAGCAGCAATGCCACTGAATGGTGCCAATTTTGCAGTCGCAGGCTTCCAATTTGGAGATAATTACCAGCTTTCATCCACAGGTTTAAATACTAGTGGAATCACCTCAAGTGCTGATTTGTATCCTGGAAATATGGCTGAGTTAAAGCCATATACTCCATCCAAAATAATACCCTACTCTGGAAATAGTGAGTTAACTATTTTCGGATCTGAAACCAAAGGCAGTCAAATCCTTTTAAATTTTTATGATGTAAGTACAGGTGAGATTTCAGGTATCCATAGAGTGGGTTATCTAAATCCATATAGCTTCTCAAACGTGAAAGTAGCTAGTGATAATTCACTACTTGTTTTAGGAACTACATTCGTTGCTGGAAGATTTGAGCGAATAGTTCTTTCTAAAATATCGGCGAGTGAGATTGCATCTATCACAAATTAGTATCTTAAAAATTTATTCCTCGTACTGCTTTCTAAACTAGTTTTCAATTTGACACAAACCATAATTGAATTCTAGCAAAATTTAGAACTCAGATTTGTAGGTTTGGTGCTTGAAAGCAGAGTTATGTAAATTCTAATTAGATATTGAGACTTAAATCAGCTCACTAATTATTAGAAAGCACTAATTTGTGTAATTGTCTCATGTACTCCATGTAAATGAATAGAAATTTTCTTCAATTAGGTCAATCAGGTTGGTGGGTGTTGGTGATCATTTTGGTTTCTCTTGCTTTTGCCTATTTCTTATATGCAAAAAAAGAAGTGCCATGGAACGCCACTCAAAATAAGCTGCTTGGTTTCATTCGGTTTCTTGCCGTATTTATGCTCCTCCTCTTGTTTTTGGAGCCATCCGTGAAGCAAGTAGTGAATAGAACAGAGAAACCAGTCATAGCGCTGGCTATTGATAACTCTCAGTCTGGAGTGGCGAATATTACGGACTCAATTAAACTCAAATCTGAAATATCAAAGCTTAAAAGCGAACTTGATGAACTTGATTTAGATGTAAAAGTGTATTCTTTAAATAATGAAGATTCCAGCTATTTTAATCAATCCAAAACTGACTTATCAGCACTATTAAAGAAAGTGGACGAAGGACTTAAAGGAGAAAACTTTGCTGGGACCATTCTTTTCTCCGATGGAATATTCAACCGAGGAAGCTCTCCTGCATATCGTCCCTATTTAGCTCCAGTCTTCAGCATAGGTCTTGGTGACACTATTCCGCCTAGAGATGTGAAAATTTCAAGAATCCTTTACAATAAAGTGACTTTTAAGGGAAATGAGACACCCATTGAAATAGAGATTAATCAGAAAGGATATACCAATAAATTGATAAAAGTAATCCTATCAGAAAAAGGAAATGTGATAGCCGAAAAGGAAATTCGACTAACAAAAGATGTTCAAGACGTTACATTTCTACTGAAGAATGAAGAAGAAAATTTGAGACACCTTCAGATATCCATTCCTCTCTTTGAAGACGAGGCGATTAAGGAAAATAATCGCTCAGATCTATTCATGGAAGTGATTGATGGAAGAGAAAAAGTATTGATTGTTGCTTCTGCTCCTCACCCAGATATAAAAGCCATAAGATCAGCACTGGAAGCGACGGACAACTATCAAACGGAACTGTACATCCCTGATATTCATGATCAAAAACCAAGTGAAATTTTTGATGTAGTTATTTTTCATGGAGCCTTCACTTCAGGCATCAATTTTCAACCAAAAGAAAGTCCCGGAATTTGGTACATTCTTAGCAATGAAAGTTCGCTTACATCTGCCAGTAAGGCACTGCCCTATCTAGATATTAAAAGAAACGGATCTCAGCCAGACAAAGTAACCGGATCGTTCAATCAAAACTTTAGTAAGTTCAAAATTGAAGATGTAAGTGCATTTGAAGAATTTCCTCCTTTGGAGGTCCCCTTTGGAGACTATAGCACTTCTGGTCCTGTCGAGATTTTGATGTATCAAAAGCTTGGTAGTATCACTACTAGAAAACCTTTGATGGCTTTTTATGACGATGGCACTAAAAAAAGTGCCGTTCTGATGGGTCAGAACATCTGGCGCTGGAAGCTTCAGGAAAGTGCTATCAATGAAAATTCTGCTCAATTTCAGAATTTCATTACAAAAACAGTTCAATTTCTTTCCGTGAAAAATGATAAGAAACGATTTCAATTTAAGCCAAGAAATACCACATTCCTAAGCTCACAATCAATCACATTTGACACAGAAGTGTATAATGATATTTATGAGAGAGTTTATGGGAATACAATTAATATCACGATTACTTCTGAGGATGGAAATTCACGCAAATTTGATTTTGAGGATTCACAGTTCAACTCCTCTTTTAAAGCCCCTCTCTTAGAAAGTGGTATCTATTCATATGCTGCAAATACATCTCTCGGTGGTAAGACATTCACAGATAAAGGGGAGTTCATTGTGGAAAATGTAAATCCAGAATATGTAAATCTTACGGCAGATCATAATCTTTTAAAGCTGGTAGCTATCAAGTCTGGAGGTGAGTATACTCACTTCACTCAGGTAAGTGAACTTGCAGACATCATCCAAGAGCGAAATTTTAAATCGATTATTCGCAGTACGGAAAGCTTATCTCCTTTGCAAAAAAGCTGGCCTTGGTTCTTAGCTATTTTTCTACTTTTCTCCACGGAATGGTTCCTTAGAAAATACTGGGGAGGCTATTAAGACCTGCTCATTTAATTATGATTAGCTCGCAGCATCATTACCAATTGATGATAAATCCCGCATATGCAGTCCTTCTGGAATAGTACACTGGTGATGCTTCTGAATAATCGAAATTATAGCTAACTCCACGCTCGTTTTTTTGATCGAACACATTATTCAAGCTGCAAAAGGCAATGACATTCATTTTTTCAGAAATAGAAAATATTTTACTTATCGATAAGCCTAAATTTCCATAATCACTAAATCGTTGACCTGAAGAATAAGTAGGTTCATATACTCCCAAATTAGCATCAAAACTTGCTGATGATACCAGTGAATTTGGAAGGCCTTCTCTAGAAATAAAGGTTCCTTCTATGGTCCAGAATTTCCCTGGATTATATGCCAAATTGCTTCTAAAGAAATAGCTCAAATCATATTGAAAATCACTCTCAGTTGCTCCATTGGCATCAAGCCAAGTAATAGAAGAAGAGCCATTCATCTTATTGCCCATTTTATATTCTGCAAATAGCTCTACTCCTCTTGCTGTGTAATCTATACCATCGATTGCATTCTCCTTGTCAAACAGAGAAAGCGTTAAAGCATATCTGGACTGAGTATATTTCACATCCATCGAAACTTGATTACTCTCAGCAGCAAAAGCATCTCCAGTGTTCTCTACTAGTCCATGTTTAAAGTATTTACCAACACCCATTATCACTGTCCAGTGACTACTATTATAAGCAAGGTTCAATTGTCTACTCAAATAGTTTTTTTGCCCATTAATGGGTGTGTTTTTTCTCAGACCAGACCCAAGTGCCCATTTTTCTGACAAGAAATATTTCAAATAGACAAAAGCATCTAACGTCTGAACTATCTGTTCAGCTTCAAAATTCTGTGTTGGGTGATTTTCTCTTTGTGCATAAAAAAACTCATGGTAGTTACCAACACTGTTTGAAGCACGATGGTCAAAGCTTACTCCTGATTTGAAGCTGAACTTCTCATTAGATCTAAGGTAGTTTATGCCCCCAAAGAAGTCCTTCTTTACCACATCGATATCTATTGAAGAATAGGTATAATTTCCATTACTTACGCTCAATCCATTATTAAAAGAAAGCACTCCATTAGATAATGGGATACTAACAGAAGAAGCCAAGAAACTTCTCTTTTTTGTTTGCTCAAAAATCCCATTATAACTCGGATGTTGGTATTTGAATTCATAGTTCTCCATCAAGGAATAACTCAATACCTTCCAATTTAGCGACCCCTTTGCACCATACCAATAAGCTCCAAAATCACCCGAATTGAATGACTTAATTGCATCCAGAGCTTTACTATTTATAGCTTTTATTGCTGCACTTGGTTGCCAGTTAGTGAAAAATTTAATGCTATGATTCTCGTTTAGTTCTTGCTCTCTGGAATATCCAATATTAGCCAGACTTACAATAAACGAATTGGAATTTCCATCCAAAATTCGATCATCCGAGGATAATGAAATTACTCCTGAGGTAGTATTCCCAAACTCCAATGGTGGATTCCCTGGAAAAACCGCTAAGTCTTTAATGATTGACGTATTGAAAATACTAAAAGTACCAATTCCATTGAGTTGCGAGTATCTAACAGCATCGTAAATGGGAACATTGTTCAAAAACGTCCCCGTCTCCAATGGGCTACTCCCTCTCAAACTGATATTGGCAGACTCATCCGTAGTAGTAGATGATGGAAGAGAATTTACAGCCAGGATTGGATCTGCCTTAGCCGCAGGGTTAGTATAAACATCTAGCTTCTTTATCTCCACATATTTAAATTCCTCAGCAATCAAAGGCGCTGCAGTTACTACTACCTCCCCAACATCAATTCCAATTGATTGGAGCACAATTGTTATTCCATTTTGGGCAGGAACTACTCGCTCTTCAAAGCCTATATAAGACACGATGAGTGAGTCGTTTGGATAAGCCTGATCAATTGGTAAGCTGAAACTTCCATCTAAACCTGTAATGGTGCCCACTCTCCAGTTCTTCATAAAGTAAACATGGGCTCCAAGCAATCCTTCTCTCAGTTCAGCGTCCACTACTTTACCACTAATTTGGTTTTGGCAAAAAGCCGAAAGGCCAATGAAAAGAATTGAAAAATAAAATGAAAGTTTCAGCTTCATGGCTACTTATTCATTGATACTAAAATTGATTTTGCCCAGCCATACTCGGGCTCTATTTCTAGCGCCTTTTCCACTATCAATTTTGCCTCAGCATCTTTTCCTGTTTTCCGATAAGCCATGGAAAGTCCTATCAACGCATCTAAGTAGAGCCAGCTATTCTCCGTTTCCCCCTTTTCGAAAAGTTCAATCGATTTCTCAAAAGAAACTACAGCCGTTTTTGGACTCCCACCAAACATCTCCGGAGTGTATAATTTGCTACTTGCAAACAGCTTTTGCACAAGCGGAGAATCAGGTTGAATCTTTATTGCGGATTCTACTAAACCAGTACTTTTGGATCCATAGAGCATCCCTTTCATAGGGCTATATGCCATGACTAAGCCATATGTAGCAGACAGCACGGCCATAGCTTCTCCATGATTCGGGTCATTTTCAATGATCTCTTTTAGCAAATCAATTGTTTGATCTACATTTTCATCAAATGTATCTTCATCCTGAGCTGCCATGGTATTGTTTAGTAAGCCGTACATGGCCACCACTTTTTGAAAACTCTTAGGTCCAAATTCCTTTTCAGCGAGTGATATACTGCGCTCCCACATGGATTTGCTTACTTTAATGTATGCTGCATATTGCATCTCTTGAGAGGTCTGAGCAATGCCTTGAAAGTTCCATCCCATCATTATTAATAATACTATTTTTTTCATTTTTAAACTACTTTATATTATAAACTATATTTTCAAAAAAATTTACTCGATGTATTGTTTTAGGTTATTTACATAATCTTCAAATGCCTTGATACCTACTTTTGTAATGCTACAGGTGGTCAATGGTTTTTTTCCTTTAAATGATTTTGTTACGCTTATGTATCCGGCTTTTGAGAGCTTATCCAGCTGCACACTCAGGTTACCAGCGGTTGCTTCTGTCTTCTCTTTGATGAATACAAACTCAGCAGAATCCACTCCAATCAAAAGTGACATAACTGCCAGCCTTAATTGTGAATGTAACAACGGATCTAGATTTGCGAAGCTGCTCATTTCTCAGCTCTTTTAAGTAAGTATCCAGGAATGAGATATCCGGCCAATATACCAATTGCTCCAACTAAGTATTGATCAATAAACGGCACATTAAATGCTACAATACTTGCTAACCATAAGGCTATTCCACCAAACACTAAAGGATTAAATCTGAGCATACAGCCTGATATAAACGTTCCCAAGCCAGCGAAAGTGAGAATAATAGCATTTATAGTGTAGTTAACATCCGCCATAAAAAACAGCATAATCAGAACTGCAATAAACACTCCTAGCCAAACCAAACCGTACATTCTGTCTAAGTGACTTTTTACTCGTGCATTTTTCTCCTTTCGCGCACCGTATACCATTGAAATAATTCCAGCAGGGATAGTTATTAGCCAGACAATATATGGAGCCTCGTACCAATCGTATTTAGCAATCAAATAATGCCCAAGATTGGCTAGCATAACTACCCATCCCCAGAGCAAAAAATAGAAACTCCCACCTCTTGCAAGGTTTCTTTTAGCTTGGCCAATCATATCGGTGATTAGAGCCAAACTCTCTTCTTTTGTTAATTCTTTGTTACTCATAATTTTTATAGGTTACTATAAATACGTTACAAATATAAAATGGTTTATATTATAAACCAAAAATAAAAAAATATGCGATCATTTCTGATCGCATATTTTTTACTCTTCTTTCTTATTCTCTGCTTTAGAGCCTTTCTTTTTCTTCCGCTTGATAGTTAGTGCTTCTGCTTTTCCATCCCAATCAGCCACCATAATATCACCTTCATTCAAGTCCCCTTTAAGAATTTCTTCCGCAACAGGGTCTTCCAAATATTTCTGAATCGCTCTGGCTAAAGGTCTAGCTCCATATTGAGGATCATATCCTTTATCAGCTAAAAATTCCTTCGCTTTTTTCGAAAGTTCTATACCATAACCCAAATGTGTGATTCTGTTGAATAGTTTCTTTAATGTAATCTCTATGATCTTGAAGATATCCTCCTTCTCCAGAGAATTGAAAATAATCACATCATCTAATCTATTTAAGAACTCAGGACTGAATGTTTTCTTCAATGCATTCTGGATCGTTGACTTCACAATCTCATCTAGATTATCCTTTTTGCTTTGTGTTGCAAAACCTATTCCTGCACCAAAATCTTTCAAATCACGCACTCCAATATTAGAAGTCATGATAATTAGTGTATTTCTAAAGTCAACTTTTCGGCCTAAACCGTCCGTCAATACACCATCATCTAATACTTGGAGTAATATGTTAAAGACATCCGGGTGAGCTTTTTCAATCTCGTCCAATAACACCACACTATAAGGCTTTCTTCTAACCTTTTCTGTGAGCTGTCCACCTTCCTCATATCCTACATATCCTGGAGGCGCTCCTACCAATCTAGAGACAGAAAATTTCTCCATGTACTCACTCATGTCAATTCGAATCAAGGAGTCATCTTTATCAAATAGGAATGACGACAACACTTTTGCCATCTCCGTCTTACCTACACCAGTTGGTCCAAGAAAAACAAATGACCCTATGGGCTTATGTGGATCTTTTAATCCAACTCTAGTACGTTGTATCGCTTTAGTCAGCTTTTTAATAGCATCTTGTTGTCCGATTACTCTTCCTTCAAGTTCAGTACCCATTTCCAGTAGTTTGGCACCTTCTTTTTCAGCTATTCTTTTAGTAGGAATGCCTGTCATCATAGCTATGACGTCAGCTACATTATCTTCCCCTACTTCATATCTCTTCGTTTTTGTATCCTCTTCCCATTTCGTTTTCTCCTCATCAAGCTGAGCAATCAACTTCTTTTCTTTGTCTCTTAGCTGTGCAGCCTCTTCATACTTTTGGCTTTTAACAACTTTGTTTTTCTCCTTTTTCACATCTTCAATTTGTTCCTCCAGCTCAGTTATGATCTTAGGAACATTGATATTGTTAATATGAACTCTTGCGCCCGCCTCATCCAATACATCAATTGCTTTATCTGGAAGAAAGCGATCTGAGATGTATCTATCAGAAAGTGTCACACATGCACTCAATGCCTCTGGAGTGTAATTTACATGGTGATGACTTTCATATTTATCCTTGATGTTATCTAGAATCTGCAAAGTCTCCTCTGGCGTTGTTGCGTCTACCATTACCATCTGGAATCGTCGTGCTAGCGCTCCATCTTTCTCAATGTATTGTCTGTATTCATCAAGCGTGGTAGCTCCTATACATTGTATTTCTCCTCGAGCTAAAGCAGGCTTAAACATATTGGATGCATCCAATGAGCCTGAGGCTCCCCCTGCTCCTACTATGGTGTGAAGTTCATCAATAAAAAGAATGACCTCAGGAGATTTTTCAATCTCATTCATAACTGCTTTCATTCGCTCCTCAAACTGGCCTCTATACTTGGTACCAGCAACCAGTGACGCTAAGTCAAGCGTAACTACCCGTTTTCCAAAAAGAATTCGAGATACTTTCTTTTGAATGATTCTCAAAGCCAATCCTTCTGCGATAGCTGTTTTACCAACACCCGGCTCACCGATTAAGATTGGGTTATTTTTCTTTCTTCTACTCAGAATTTGCGCCACTCGCTCAATTTCTTTCTCTCTGCCAATGATTGGATCAAGCTTATCTTCTTCAGCTAGCTGAGTTAAATCTCTTCCGAAATTATCTAGAACCGGAGTTCTTGATTTTTCAGTTCCCTTAGCCTCTTTACCAGATCCAGTAGATCTTCCAGAACCTCTAGGGCTAGCGCTGTAAAGTTCATCTCCATCATCGTTTGGATCATCGGTATCAGCAGAAGCCATCGGATTCTCTGTTTGATATTCCAGCATTTCTTTCACCAAATCATAATTCACTTCAAATTTTTCTAAAATCTGTGTGGCTAGATTATCCTCATCTCTTAGAATAGAGAGGAGCAAATGCTCTGTACCTATCAAGGCACTTTTGAAAATTTTAGCCTCTAAGTAAGTGATTTTCAGCACCTTCTCAGATTGACGTGTTAATGGAATATTTGCCAAGTTCTTGACATTGCTAGTAGCTGTCCCTTTGGTTGCCTGCTCTATTGCAGACCTAAGCTCCTTCATAGAGAGCCCAAGCTTCTTCATTACGCTCACTGCTACTCCTTCACCTTCTCTGATCATACCCAGTAGAAGGTGCTCTGTGCCAATATAGTCATGTCCCAATCTGAGGGCTTCTTCCCTGCTTAATGAAATGACTTCTTTGACTCTGTTTGAAAATTTCGCCTCTTTTGACATGAATTATTGACTTTCGCTTAAAGTAAAAATATAGGATATACTAAGAAATCCTTTACTATTTGAGATGAAAAAACGTAGGTGATTTCAGATTTGTTCATTTCATCTGAAAATCATAGTTAAATAATTGTTTTTCTTTCAACCTAAGTTGTTCCCAAATATGAAGATTTTAAAACTTCTCCTGCTTGTGGCCCCTCACACATAAGCAAATCAATGATACTTAGATTAGGAACAAAAGTATCTCCGAATAACTGAGTATAGGTAATTGGCTTATAAATTTTTCGATCTGTAAACGGTGATTTAAGACTAAAATTATAATTTTTATGCTAAATGCTTAATAATTAGCCGATTTAAGAAGGTGTCTTCATTTATTAACTAAAATTGCAAAAAAATAGTTGCTGAGAATCGATTCAAACATGATCATTTAATTGCTCTTAAGGAATTTGTCAACAAGTATGAAAAAAAATCGAGTCGTCATTTCTGGTTTAGGTGTTGTAGCCCCAAATGCACTTGGAATAAATGAATTCGTACGAGCATTAAAAGATGGTAAGTCGGGAATAAAACATTCGACAGAGTTGAAGCAACTTAATTTTAGATGTCAAATCGCTGGAATTCCTCCTTTGACTCAAGAGTATATTGAGAAGTATTTGCCTCCTTTTTATCAAAATAAAGTTATTAATAACGGAGTTATTTACGGCTGTCTGGCTGGTTTAGAGGCATGGAAGGATGCTGGATTAGAAAAATCTGATACCAAACCAATGAAGGATGCTGGTATCATATTCGGTTCAGGAGCTCTCGGTTTAGATAGTTCTGCACATTTTGGAATTGAAAAAATCAACGCCGGATATGTCAGAAAATTAGGAAGCCAAACTTTACCTCAATACATGAATAGCGGGGCTGTAACTTATCTCAATCAGATTCTTGGTTTGGGTAATAAAATTCAAGCAAACTCCTCAGCCTGTATTACAGGAACAGAAGCCATTTTGTCGGGATATCATGAAATTTCTGTTGGTAAAGCAAAAACTATGATTTGCGGAAGTACTGAAGGAATTGGCAAGTTTATATGGGGTGCTTTTGACGCCATGCGTGTTTTATGTCCTGACTCAAATGACCATCCTGAAAATGGTTCAAGACCAATGAATGCCGATAGCTCAGGATTCGTTCCATCTGGAGGTGCTGGAGCCTTAGTACTCGAAAGTTTAGAAAGTGCCATTGACAGGGGAGCAACAATTTATGCTGAAATTTTGGGAGGTGCACAGAATTGTGGAGGAATGAGAAATGGAGGCACCATGACATCTCCTAATTCGGATGCAGTTATCGAATGTATTCAAATGGCAATGAAGAACGCCGGAATTGAATCATCTCAAATAGATTTGATTTCCGCTCATTTGACATCAACTGGAGCGGACTCGAAAGAAGTAGAAAATTGGAAAAAGGCATTAGGATTAAAAGAAGAAAACTTTCCATTTATAAATACTCCAAAATCTATGATTGGTCATTGTATTGCTGCTGCCGGCTCTATTGAATCTGTTGCTAGCGTTTTACAAATTCATGAAAGCTTTGTTCATAAAAACATTAATATCACACATGAAAATATACACCCAAGGATTAAGGAACTTATACCTCTGTAATCATTACCTTATGTGTATATGTATTATCTAGAAGTCAATAGATTTATAAAATCTAATTTTGGATTTGGCGATTTGAATTGCGTATTGGTGTTTAGAAAATTTAACCAATAAGGCTCAGAAAAAACATGATTTTAAATTTTGCTAACTTCCCTTTTCATAAAGTTGTTAAATACTCAGATGCTTGCGCTCCTTCACTCATGACCAAATCAACAATACTTAAATTTGGGATAAAACTATCCCCGAATAACTGTGTATACTCAATAGGCTGATAAATTTTTCTATCTCTAAACGGTTTTTTGGGATTAATTAAGTCTCTCAAATCGTATTTATCTTCTTTCTGATAAACTGTAGTGAAGCTCATTACAAGGTCCAATTTTATGATTTTTAAAATCAAAGTCAAGAATTTGAAATTCAAGTCAATCAAATAGGTAGGTTTACTTTCCCAAATAGTCCTAAAATCATCACTAAAATATTCGAAGAAAGGAGCCTTTCCGTACGAAGAATAAAATGCACCCCAGTGATCTTTCACCCAATTGTGGTGATAATCTACTTTTACATCCTTGGTTTTTGTTCGGTTTGAAAATGAAAGAGGCACATTTAACTGAAGTGTCTTATTTGACCCTAGAAAATAAGTACGGTTTCTGAAAGTTTGCTTTGAGAATGTATCACACACTTCAAAAATAACTTTCTTCTGTTTGGCTATTAAACTAAAGTATTCAAGACTTCCTAAATAGTGTAATTCGACTAACATCAAATCAATTCAAAATACTTAAATCGCCCAGTCCCTCACGAACGACCTCTGGATAATCTCCAGTGCAATCAATGACAGTACTAGGATGTACTTCGCCAGGACCACCATCGATGACAATATCCACTAGATTTTTAAACTGTTCGTAAATTATTTCTGGATCGGTTGCGTGATCGTGAATTTCATCATCATGTATGGAAGTTGTAATAATCGGATTACCTAGAATCCTTACAATATCTCTTGGGATATTATTATCAGGCACTCTGATTCCGACTGTCTTCTTTTTCGCATTTAATATTTTTGGAACTTTTGATGAAGATTCCAAAATGAATGTATATGGACCGGGAAGAGCTTTCTTCATCAATTTGAAAGTGGGCGTGTCTAAATGCTTTGTGTATTCTGATATATGGCTTAGATCATAGCAAATGAAAGAGAGGTTGATTTCCTTTCCCTTTATTCCTTTGATCCGTTTGATTTTATCAATCGCTTTTGAGTTGAACAAATCACACCCTAATCCATAAACTGAATCTGTCGGATATATAATGACCCCTCCATTTCGAAGAATTTTTACAATTTCTTCAATCTTTTTCCTCTCGGGATTTTCGGGATACAAACGAATAAATTCAGCTTCCATTAAATTTAAAGATCATTGATTTAGCACCGCATTAAGTAGATAATTAAGGTAATTTAAAATCAAATTATACAAATGTGACTTTAAACTAGTCTAGATTATCTTATTTTGTGCCGAATTTGGAAATCATGAAATATTAAGATTTTCGAGATACTTAATTGTATCACTTCATGTTTAGTAAGTAATTAAAAAAGGGATGTCAGATAGAAAAAAAATTCAAGAGCCATCAGGAAAATTAGCAATTCTAACCCCTGGTATGGGAGCTGTTGCAACTACGTTTATGGCCGGTGTTCTCAGTGTTAGAAAAGGTCTTTCCGATCCAATCGGTTCATTAACTCAAATGGGAACCATACGTTTGGGAAAACGGACAGAAAAACGAAATCCCCTAATTAAAGACTTTATTCCTTTAGCATCATTAGATAATATAGCACTTGGAGGTTGGGATATTTACGAGGATAATGCCTACGAAGCTGCAATGCACGCTAAGGTTTTGGATAAAGATTTACTTAATGACTTGAAAGAAGAGTTGGAGCAAATCAAACCAATGAAAGCTGTTTTTGATAAGCGATATGTAAAACGACTTGATGGTAGCCATGTGAAAACTGGTGCAACAAAAATGGATTTGGCTGAGGCTGTCATGGAAGACATTCGCCAATTTAAGAAAGAAAATGGTTGTGATAGAGCGGTAATGGTATGGTGTGGATCAACAGAGATTTACATTGAAGAAGGTGAAGTCCACTCAACATTGGAAAAACTAGAAGAAGGGCTTAGAAATAACCATCCTGATATTGCTCCAAGTATGATTTACGCATACGCAGCAGTTAAAATGGGAATTCCATACGCGAATGGAGCTCCAAATTTATCTTGTGACGTAGATGCAATGGTCGAGTTGGCTAAACAAACAGGAGCTCCTATAGCTGGGAAAGACTTTAAAACGGGTCAGACTTTGATGAAGACTATTCTTGCTCCAGGATTGAAAGCAAGATCGTTAGGTATAGATGGTTGGTTCTCCACTAATATTCTTGGAAATAGAGATGGTGAGGTACTTGATGATCCTGATAATTTCAAGACAAAGGAAGTATCGAAACTTGGCGTATTGGAGCAAGTACTTGAGCCTGAATTACATCCAAAATTGTATGGTAATCTTTATCATAAAGTAAGAATCAACTATTATCCGCCAAGAGGAGATGATAAAGAAGGTTGGGATAACATCGATATCAGAGGATGGTTAGGTTACAAAATGCAAATCAAAGTAGATTTCCTTTGTAAGGATTCTATACTTGCCGCTCCGCTTGTTCTTGATTTAGCTTTATTCCTTGACCTAGCCAAAAGAGCTGAGATGAAAGGGATACAGGAATGGCTTTCATTCTATCTTAAATCACCTCAGGCAGCAAAAGGCTTGAAGCCACAGCATGATATTTTTGTTCAGCTTATGAAATTAAAAAATACGTTGAGGTATTTAGCTGGAGAAGATCTTATTACCAATCTAGGACTAGATTATTACGATTGATATAATAATTGGGGAAGGCTTTACAGTTTGTCTTCCTCAATTAAATCCCTTGTTTTCTGCAAATCATCAGGGTTATCTACATCATTCCAAATAAATCCAAATACTGGAATTGCCCTAGCTTGCTTCGACTTTATTAATTCAGAAACGGAATCTGAAATAGTATACTTCTCTTGATCAAAGCTTTTTTGAAAAACATCAAATACTGCCGAATCAAGTCTAAACAAGCCAGTGTCGTAATGTGAATACTCACTTATTTCCTTACCAATAGCCTCAATCATGAAGTCCTCTGAAGCCTTCACTTTAGTCACGTCATCAATATCAACATGATTATTAGACTCCCCTGGTAAGTCTACCGCGAGTTTAAGATGCTCAGAAGTTGAGGCTGAATCAGTAATGAATTTTTTCACGAATTCAGGGTCAAAAATATGATCGCCCATTGTCAAAAAGAAGTCTTTTATAGACCACTTATCTACCCACTCTTGCGATCTGAAAACAGAAAAACCATTCTCTAAATCAAATCTATCATTGTAATAAATTGATATTTCTACCTGATGCTCTTTGATCAAAGTGGGCAAATAATCCTCCAGCTTTTTACCACCGTACCCGCTAATGATACAAAAATTGGTTACTCCGCAAGCTTTGAATATTCGAATATGCCTTGAAAGCAAAGTTTCTCCGTTTACGGAAACTAGACTTTTTGGCATCCCAGTATCCAATCGTGTATTCTTTCCAGCTGCAAGTATTAGGCAATTCATCTTTTTTATTGCTAATCTAACCCGAATCGATAAACTCATTTTAGGAAGTGCGTTCTTATTAGAAAAAAATACGTGCCTTTCTGCTAAATTTGCGTGATGGGGAATTTCTTACGTGAGCGTTTTTCAAGTTTTAAACTTGCAGAGCAAGCAAAAAAAGATGGAGTTTATTCTTTCTTTAGAACTTTTGAGTCTAGGCAAGAAACAGAAGTACAAGTAAATGGAAGAAAAGTATTGATGTTTGGTTCGAATAGTTATTTAGGATTAACAACTCATCCCAAAGTTATTGAAGCATCTCATGAGGCAATTAGAAAATATGGGTCTAGTTGCTCAGGATCTAGATTCCTTAACGGCACTACTGATTTACATCAAGAATTAGAAGAGAGGTTAGCAAAGTTTCTAGGAAAAGAAGAAGCGCTTGTTTTTAGTACCGGTTTCCAGGTGAACTTGGGAGTAATTCCCACTATCACAAAACAAGGAGATACTATACTTTTAGATAGAATGAATCACGCTTCCTTATATGAAGGAGCAAGGCTAAGTAGTGCATCTACAGTTGTCTTTCGTCATAATGACATGAACTCTTTAGAAAGAAAACTAAAGCAGCTTCCCGATGACAGCATGAAGTTAATTGTGGTGGATGGGATTTTTAGCATGGAAGGAAACATAGCCAAACTTCCTGAAATTGCGGAATTAGCAAAAAAATATAATGCATCAGTATTGAGCGACTGTGCCCATGCGATTGGCGTTTTGGGTGATCATGGACGAGGAACGCCAGACCATTTCGGACTAACTGATGAGATTGATTTAATTGGAGGGACGTTCAGTAAATCACTAGCATCATTAGGCGGTTTTATTGGTGGTGATAAAGAAACTATTCAGTACATCAAACATCATTCAAGATCATTAATTTTCAGTGCCAGTATGACTCCAGCATCAACTGCTGCTACATTGGCTGCACTTGATATAATTGAGTCAGATGATTCTAGGCGTCTGAAACTATGGGAAAATACCCATTACTCATTGAATAAATTAAAGGAACTTGGATTTGATACAGGAGCAGCTGAAACCCCTATTATTCCAATCTACATTCGGGATAATCAAAAAGCATATATAATGACCACTAGGCTCTTTGAAGAAGGAGTTTTTGTAAATCCAGTGGTAGCACCTGCTGTTTCTCCAGAAGACACTCTCATCAGATTCTCACTGATGGCTACTCATTCCTTTGAGCAAATAGATTTAGCTATAGATAAGATAGTCAAAGTAGCCAATGAGCTTGGAATCCAAAGAAATGAAAAAACAAGTGTCGCTTGAGAGTAGCCATAACTGGTGCAAATGGTTTTTTAGGTTCTTACCTAGTAAGAAAATGCCTTAATTCTAATTTTCAGGTTATTGCCCTTGTTAGGAAAGGAGCTAATTATAAGTGGCTCCCGACTGCCAATCCTCAGCTTAGCATTCACATCATCGATTATTCTGCTGATTTATCAAGTCAGCTAAGTGAGATGAAAAAAGAAGTAGGACTCTTTGATTTTGTTATTCATAATGCGGGCTTAACGGTATCGCTCGATAAAGAAGAATACTTCACTGTAAATGCTGAGCTAACAAAAAATCTAATAGATTCAATTATTGAATCTGATTTCTTTTCTCAAAAAGGTAAGTTCATCTATATATCATCTTACGCCGCTCATGGACCAAGTGGCATCAATAAACCTGTATCATATTATGGGGAGAGCAAGAAACAAGCAGAGGAGTATGTTGTCAATTCAGCAATTAACCATCTCATCTTCAGGCCCACTGCAGTATACGGTGCTGGAGATCACGCCTTTCTACCTCTTTTTAAAGCCGCTCAAAAAGGGATTTATCCTGCAACGAATTCCAAGCAAAAGATGAGCATGATTCATGCATCAGATTTAGCAAATATGATTGTAGAAGAGATGCAAAAATCTAAAGGAGTAATATTTGCGAACGATGGCAATACATACCTTCATCAGGATTTTATTAATACCTTGGAAGAAGTATTAAATCGCAAAATAAAAAAAATTCCTATTCCAGATTTCCTTAGCAAAATATCTCTCATGATTTCAGATATCTGGAACAGATTTATTGGCAATAGACCAGGTATCACTCTAGAGAAATTTGAAGAAATATCACAAGATTGGAATCTACATGAAGATGGCATCTCTCACTGTCAAATTCCTGCGAAATTCAGTTTAAAAGATGGATTTGAAGATGCTTATCAATTTTATAAAAAAAATAAACTGCTCTAATTAAAAATGGAAATTCAAGAAGTAACCACCAAAAAAGAGCTGAAGAAATTCATAAAATTTCCATTCAGACTTTACAAAGGAAATAATTGCTATGTACCTCCATTAATTGATTTTGAATTAAGCACGCTACTTAGGGATAAAAATCCTGCATTTGACCACTCAGATGCAGCTTACTGGGTAGTTAAAAAAGAAAATCAAATAGTGGGCAGAATTGCTGCTATTATTTTAAATCAAGAGCTCGAAGAAAAGGCACTAGCGCGATTTGGATGGGTTGATTTTATTGATGATTTAGAAGTTTCTCAACTACTTTTTGAAACTGCCAAGAGTTGGATTCAAGAGAAAGGAGCTAGTGCTATTCATGGCCCTATGGGCTTTACCGATTTAGATTTTGAGGGAGCTTTGGTTAGCGGATTTGATCAAATGGCAACTCAAGCTACTATCTATAATTACCCGTATTACATTGACCACTTCAAGGCTTGGGGCATGGAAGTTTCTGCTTCATGGATTGAAATAAGGCTAATTCCTAAAGAACTCCCAAGAAAAATTAAAAGGGCATCATCCATTGTTTCCAGTCGATTTGGATTACAAGTAAAGAAATTCAAAAAAACAAAAGACATTTTAAAATATGCTCCTGGTGTATTTGAAGTACTGAATGAAGCCTATTCACATCTCTATGGATATCAACCATTGAGCGAAAAGCAGATTGACTATTACATTGATCAATATTTTGGGTTTATTAGAAAAGAATACGTAAGCATAATTGTGAACAAAGAGGATGAAGTTATCGGTTTTGCACTAACACTACCCTCTTTATCAAAAGCCTTTCAAAAGGCTAAAGGGAGTCTGTATCCATTTGGCTTCCTCCATGTTCTTAAGTCATTTTATTTCAACAAACATATCGACCTGTTCTTAATTGGTGTCAAGCCATCTTATCAAAAATTAGGAGCTAATGTGCTAATATTTGAAGATCTCTTCAATACTGCTAAGAAAAATAAAGTTAATTATGTGTCGACTGGACCAATGCTTGCAGACAACAATAGTGTACTGAACTTATGGAACGATTTTGAATTAGACCCTGTGGATATTAAAAGAAGTTGCTTTTTGAAGCAATTTGATTGAACTAGTTCTTCAGCTTTATTAGATTCACCGTCTGGAATTAATTAAACCAGTAGGTATTTAAATGAGCAAGTATACTTCCGTTATAGAATCACTTCCATACGCTAAGCCATTTCACTTTGTAGATGAACTAACATCAATAGATGAAAATGGAGCTCAAGGAATATATACTATCCGAGAGGATGAGTATTTTTTCAAAGGGCATTTTCCAGGAAACCCCGTAGTGCCTGGAGTTATACTCACTGAAATAATGGCACAAATTGGATTAGTATGTCTAGCTATTTATTTGCTTCAGGAAAAGGGTGAACCAAGCAATGTTTTGCCCGCTTTTACAAGTTCAAATGTCGATTTTTTGAAGAAGGTTTCTCCTAAAGATGAGTTAATTGTAGAATCCAAAAAGGTTTATTTTCGTTTTGGCAAACTAAAATGTCAAATTTCTTGTAGGTTTCCTGATGGAACAATTGTGGCAAAAGGTGAGTTTTCAGGAATGATTGTAAAAAAATAAGATATTGAAAAAGCATAGAGTAGTGGTTACTGGCATGGGGGTAGTGTCCTCTAATGCCATTGGCATAAAGGATTTTGAAGACGCTTTACGCAAAGGAAAATCTGGAATCCAGCATTGGGAAGAACTTGAAAAACTTAATCTTAGATGTCAGATAGGAGGAGCTCCAGATTTAGATTCTATTGATCTAAACGACTACTTACCCAAATTACATGCCCAAAAATTAACCAACAAAGGAATTATTTACGCGCTTTTAGCAGGCACAGAAGCTTGGAAGGATGCAGGGCTTACTCCAAATACCGATTCAACTGACTTTAACTCTGGTATCATGTTTGGGGCTGGTGCTTTAAGTTTCGATAGTTATATAGGTAGAGAATTTCCAGCCTACCCAATTGATAAAGGCGATAGCAGAAGATTAGGCACTAGAACTATCTCAGAAGGGATGAATAGCGGAGCTGCAGCTTATATAAATTCTATTATTGGCGTTGGTAACCGTGTTCAGTCTCACTCCTCAGCCTGTATTACTGGTTCTGAGTCTGTCCTGTCTGGTTATGAATACTTAGCCGCTGGCAGAGCAGATAGAGTCTTATGCGGCAGTACAGAAGGGGATGGTAGATATATTTGGTCAGGTTTTGATGCAATGAGAGTGCTTTGCACAGATTCTAATGAAGATCCAGAAAGAGGATCTAGGCCAATGAGCTCAGATTCCTCAGGTTTTGTGCCATCAGGAGGCGCTGGTGCTATGGTTTTAGAAACATTAGAAAGTGCTCAAAAGCGTGGTGCAAAAATCTATGCTGAAGTGCTCGGCGGCCACATGAACTCTGGAGGTCAACGAAACGGAGGCACAATGACTGCAGCCAATTCAGATGCCGTAGTTAATTGTATTCAAACGGCGATGAAAAGCTCCGAAATTGATCCCAATGAAATAGACTTAATTAATGGGCATCTCACATCTACAAAGGGAGATCCGACAGAAATTAGGAATTGGGTAAAAGCAACTGGACGATCTGGGAAGGACTTCCCACTCATAAATACACCAAAATCTATGATTGGACATGCTGTCGCGGGAGCTGGGTCTATTGAGTTAGTCGCTAGTATTTTACAGCTCAGTAAAAGCTTCGTTCACGCCAATTTAAATGTAGAAAATATTCATTCAGAAATTTTATCAGAAATTTTTGGGGGTTGTATTCCAACGAGTTGCCTTGAGCAGGAATTAAACACTATTGTAAAAGCTAATTTTGGCTTTGGTGATTTAAATTGCGCGATCGTTTTACGGAAATTTCTTTAAGAATGAATAACACAAGTGTAAAAACAGACCTACTAGACATTATCAAACCTTATCTACCTGAAGACATCTCTATAGATGGAGTGACTGAAGATAAACACTTGATTAATGATCTTCAAATTAATTCAGCTCACATCGTAGATATCGTGCTCGATATTGAAGATAAGTTTGACATTATGATTGATGATGATGCTATCGGTGAAATGAATACCGTACAAGACTCTATCAATGTAGTCATGAGAATGACTGCTGCAGCTTAAGTTTTCTTAAGGAGCTTTTTATCATATTTTTTCTGCCAGTGGTTTAGTGGAACAATTCCTAATGTCCACAAACTGCCAAATATTAAATAGAGATCAAAACGTCCTATTAAGGCAAATAGAATGATACCGTTTCTGTGTGTATTGCTTCCACAAAGCCAAGCCCACCAGAATAGCATTTTCTTATTGAGACTTGAGTATAAACTATCAAAATCTGCGTTATTTTCATTAGCTAAAGATCGCATTTGAACTCTTTGCTCAGGCGTTCTTGTGGTATAATAAAGCGTCTTCTTTATATAGTCTTTATAGATTGCATCAATAATTTTATTGTGCCAAGAATCTCCTGTAGATTCAAGTTCATCTGCTGATATAGGCATATTCCCTGCTTCTGACTTACCTACTAGTAATAGGAACTCAGCTTTATAAAACTCATAAAGTGCTGCTTTGTAACTATGAGTATATCCTGATACTACAGCCAAAAGAAAAATTGGCCAACCATATATTGGGTAAAAGTAGAGTGATCCCCCCAAGTAGCACGATAGAAAAACAACATTATCAATCACACCATCGATAGACCTTCCCAATTCCGTTGACTGTCCAGTCATTCTAGCTAATTGACCATCAGCGCTATCCAGTACCCCTGCAAGAGTAATTAAAAACCCTGCTATGATAATTATCTCAATAGATTCTTGAAAAAAGAGTAATCCGCCTCCAATAACACCTAAAACAAGACTAATAAGTGATATATGTGTGGGAGTTAATGATAACCATCTACCCATCTTAGCTAGATACAATCCATAAAAGCGACTAAAGTATATGTCATATCGCTCTTCTATGTCTATCTGCTTTATAGTAGAAAGTACCTCTTCTAAATGGGCGTTAAATTTGCTCTTTAAAAAATTACTCATTCATGAAAGATATAGATCATCAAAGGAATTTGATTCAAGTTAAAATGAGACGATTCAAATATTATCAATTTCTGATTTCATTGTACTTCCAAAGTTAAAACTAATGCGGACGTAAAAATGATCTGGAAGAAATTTTTCCAAATCCATTAACAATGGACATTATAAATGCAGCTTTCTTAACATTCCAATTTGAAATAGATTCATCACTTGAATAATCTACAACTTCAGATAGAACTTCATTTTTAAACTGACTGATGATTTTTTTATCTCCAGAACTTAAAACAACTTCTTGTTCAAAGTAATAGCTTATTAAATCGTAGTTGCTACTCCCAAAAATTAGCTTCTCATCATCTATAAGAACAGCTTTCATATGTGACATACCTGGATATTCTTTTAGCTTAAAATATCCTTTCTTCATTTCAGCAAGAATCAAATTTTTGAAAATAGACTTATTATTCACTTTTGGAGTGATAATTATAATTTCAATCCCTTTTGAAGCTGCTAATTTTAAAACATGTAATAGTGGCTCAGAAATGTAAGGTGAAATAATAGTCACCATTTTCTTAGCCAATAAGATCTGATCAAAGAGCTTATCATACAAGTCCTTACTCTTTATTCCATTAAAAAGATATAACTCTCCTTTATCTGTTTCTAATTGTTTTGATTGATTTTTTCCACTCCAAGTTTCATTAAAATCTTTGGTCAGATGAGTCCCAAGATCAGTGCTATCCAGCTCTATCATCATGTCATGCCACTCAAAATTATGATCGCTAAAATTAATTCCACCGAGGTAGGAGTATTTTTGATCTATCACAACCATTTTTTTATGATTTCTAAGCGGGTACTTTTGACCTAATAAGCCAACTGGATTAGTAAAATTGACTTCTATTCCTTGATCTATGGCTTCTTGAATTAAACGCTTTGTTTCTTTGATTTCATTCCTAAAGCCCTTGTCTTTTAGATACTTAAGAGAGCATACAAAACTGTCATTAATCACAACCTTAGAATAGCAATCAATTAACAACCTTTTGTCTTTCGCAGGACTCTCCTTCATCGCCTTAATGAGCCATTTGCCTGCATCATCTCCTTCAAAGGTCATCGCTTGTACTAACAATGATTCTTTAGCTAAGGATGTAGTTTCTTCCATCCTTTTTTTGAAAGATGAAGAACCTAAGAGAATTCTTGATTCACTCATTGAAAAGCAAATTAAACTGTAAAAGAGTATTAAGAAAATGAAAGTTTACTTCCTCAGCTAGCTTTCAAGGCTATTCAAATTAAATTTTCTGACTTCTATTATCCTCCGGATTTAAAATCTTGAAGTTCGAAAGAAAAGGAACCTACTGTCATATCAATTTCAAATTTTAGAGGAACCCTACTGGCATCATCTGATATAATCACCCTTCCTGTCTTCCCCTTTTCAAAATAATCGCTTTCGGGAAAGATCATCTCGTATTCTCGAGCTGCGACCGTGTAAGATTTATATGGATGAGTTGTTTTTTCCCCTGGTCGTAATTTAAATTCATATATATCATTCGTAAAGAAGGTTCTGACAGCTACTTCATTTGATAATACTTTTTCTTCGCGACTTCTTAAAAACATATACGTACTCATCACATCTCTTAACGGAACCTCTCCAATTGGAAACGAGTGATGTCTTTTAGTGTCAATATCTTCTATGTAAGCATCTATTTTAACTGAATCAGTATAGGTGAAGGTATCATAGCGAATATCTATTTTCTTTCCATCAGATAAATTTCTGTGTGATTTATATGGTTGCAAATTATCTGCCTGAACTAATGATTCCATATGTATTCTTAGTTTGGAGAAAATCTTAAACCAACTAACCGTTTTTATATCACATTGAATATTATAATGCTCCTTACCTTTCAGAACTTCAAAATCAGGCTCAAGCCAGATCTCAGCAGATCCGATTTTAAACCATCCATAATGCATAGTATAATATAGTTTTTCTCCTCTTTTGAACGGATATGTTTTACTTTGGGCTTGAGAATATCCTCCACCGAATAGAAGAATTCCAAGTACAATAACCATTGCTAAACGTTGATTAATTGTCCTGTATGAAAGTTGCTCTTGTTTGTCCATATGATTTTTCACGTCCTGGTGGTGTTAAATCTCATATTGTGAGTTTATCCCATCACCTTACAATGATAGGACATCAGGTTAAGATTATAGCACCCAATATTAATGCCAACTTAGTTGAAGAAAAGAATGTATCATTTTTTGCCAAAAGCAGATCATTGAATCTTGGTGGAACTAAGATCGATATTAATATTGCTTTAGGAGAAGAAAAGAAGGCTTTAAAAAATTTTCTTAAGAAAGAAAACTTTGACATCATCCACTACCATACTATTTGGAATCCATTACTCCCTTTTCAAGTAAGAAAGTACTCTAAAGCGAAACAAATAGCTACTTTTCATGATACTCCGAAAAGTCAATTTGTAGGAGATTGGATCATGCCGAGTGTTGCAAAAGGAATATTTAAATTTCTTGATCATGTTATTTCTGTTTCTAAAAGTCAATCTCAATTCATTTCACGATTTTCAAAAAAGAAAATTCATATCATCCCGAATGGGATTGATTTAAAAGAAATTGAAGCATTGGCCCCAGCAACTACAACACGAAAAGATGATTTCTTTCAATTATTTTTCATGGGAAGATTGGAGCCACGAAAAGGAGTAATGCATGCTTTGCAAGCTTTTCACAAGTTAAAAGAGCGATATCCAAAAATGAAATTATTAATAGCCGGGGATGGAGATGGAAGATCTGAGGTAGAAGCTTATATCAATAATTATTCCCTTACTGATGTTGAGCTACTAGGGTTTATCTCAGAAAGTGAAAAGTATAGAATATTGAAAGAATCAGAACTTTATTTAGCGCCAGCGCTTTATGGAGAGAGCTTTGGGATTGTTCTTTTGGAGTCTATGGCTGTCGGAACACCAATTGCTGGATACGCTAATTCGGGTTATAAAAATGTACTCACTGAACAAATGATGGAAGGCTTTACAGAACCTGGAAACCTAGAGGAATTTGTAGTCAAAATAGAAAATCTAATTTCTTCGCAAAAAAGGAAGAGTCTCTCCAGTCATGGACTATTGGAAGTCAAAAAGTACGATTGGAAAGAAATTTCAAAAGAAATTAATGGAGTGTATAATTCTTAAGCAGTTGCAAAGCTAAAATTAGGATCACCGAATTTTTTTAGAGTTCTAAAGTGAGATCCTATTGCATCGCTTAATGTTTCATGACAATTATATGGTACGCCATATTCCTTTGCCACACGCTCTACAATAGGACTGATCTTTGGGTAGTGAATGCTACAAACATTTGGGAAAAGATGATGTTCAATTTGATAATTAAGACCACCTATATACCAGGATAACAGTTTATTACTTCTAGCGAAATTATTGGTGGTATACATTTCATGTATTACCCAATGATCGTCGATCATATTGTTTTCATTAGGTAAAGGATGTGTTGTTTCCTCAACCACATGAGCCAGCTGAAAAATAACTCCTAAGATCAAGCCAGCTGTTAAATGGGTAGAAATAAAACCAATTAGGAAATGCCACCAAGTTATATCTAGAATAAGCAATGGAAGAACTATGGCATATCCATAATAGATCAATTTAGTTACTATTAAGGTAACCCATTCTTTGATATCATGTTTTTTGTTTTCGAAAGGTCCTAAAGGAGATTTAAAAAAATACCAGTAATCTTTTACAAACACCCAAAAAATAGTAGCAAAACTATATGCTGGAAAAGCTAATAAGTGTTGAAACCGATGAACTGACTTATGTTCCGTATGAGGAGAAAGTCGAATAAATTCAGCCACCTCTAAATCCTCATCATGACCGTGGACGTTTGTATATGTATGATGTAAAACATTGTGAGTGATCTTCCAGATATACCCATTAGCTCCAACTAGATCAAAAAATAAACCAACCAAGTAATTAATCTTACTATTCGATGAATAAGATCCATGTAGGGCGTCATGCGTTACAGAAAATCCAATACCAGCCATGCCAATACCCATTCCAATACAAAGTAGCCACATTATTGGAAGTGAGAAACCACCAGTAATAATTAGTGCATAGCATCCAAAGTAAACAGACACGATAATAATCGTTTTCATTACCATCTGTGCATTTGCATGCTTTGATATATTTTCCTTCTTGAAAAAGGCCTTTACTTCTGATTTAACTGCCTCGCTAAACTCACGATTTTTTTTATTATTGAAGATTATTTTTTCTGCCATATCCGCTGATTAAAGTTCGCAAAGATAATTCTTTATCCTTTCATCCTGAGACACTTAGACTAAAGTTATTGGTGCTGTCTTATTATGCGAAGTACGTTTTTACTTTTTTCATAACATTAACCATATCCTCCTCATAAAGTTCACCAATTACGGAAACTCTAAAAGTTTTGCTCTCTGGAAT
>CAYGTD010000005.1:0-6921 GCA_964352725.1 uncultured Roseivirgaceae bacterium | reverse complement strand
TCAAGAAATGCATAGCTTGTTTGCACAGGTGGAGTAAAACGTAATTGGTCTTTCTTCTGCAGATTGTCCCACTGCTTGAATACATCAAAATAGAAACCTGTTCCATTTTCTTTCAAATCATCAGTTCGATCCTTGTGAAAGATCACAAACGAAAGACCAGCCATTCCATGAATGCATTTATTGGAACTGGAAAACAAGTAATCAATATGCAAATCTGCAAGATCAATCGGATATGCTCCATACGAACTCATAGCATCTACGATGTATTTCACTCCTGTCTCTTGACAGATTTTAGCTACCTCCTCCAATGGATCCATCATTCCCGTGGAAGTCTCATGATGTACCATAACGAGATGAGTATACTTACCGCTAGAAAGAGTTTCTCTTATTTTAGATGGCTCTGGATAATCTCCAAATTCGAAAAGGGATGAATTTTTTAATCCATATCCATCACAAATGGATTTCATTCGGATACCGTAAGCTCCATTTGTAATGATGAGCGCATGATCCTCTTTGCCTAAAGCTGAAATCAAACAAGCTTCCATTGCTCCAGTTCCACTGGCACCAAATAGAGATACACAATGAGTATCTAACCCATTTCCAACTTTCAGAATGCCATCACAGATATCGTGCATTACTTGCCCAAATTCATTTTCTCTTGGACATATATCAGACACTAGCTGAGCTTCTTTCACTCGCTGAGAAGTAGTGGCTGGCCCAGGGTTTAATAAAATTTTGCGATCAATTTCTTTACTGTGTAGCATATAATTAGCGTTTAAAGCTGCAAAATTTAATTCATCAAGTTTTTCATGAATGCTTCCTTATTCTCAACTGGAGTAGTCGTTGGTCTTCCTAAATCTGCTCGTGAGCTTTCCGTTGTTCTTACTTCTAACAATACTGGCCCATCTGCCTTTTGAAATTGGTCCCAGATAGCTGGAAGTTGACTCAATTCAGTAACTAACCATGTTTGATTATACCCAGAGGCGTCAGCAATTTTTTGAAAGTCAATCGCGAAACCAACAGTAGCTTGTCCTCCAACAGATTCGTGGCAGCCATTGTTAATGAGAATGTGCTTATAATTTTTTGATGGTTGATTACCGATAATAGCTCCTGCACCCATGTGCATAATAGTAGCTCCATCGCCATCAAGGCAATAAACTGGTCTATCCTTCTTACTCAAAGCAATGCCTAATGCAATTTGCGAGGCATGTCCCATTCCTCCGACAGTAAGGAAATCCTTGCCATGACCCATCTGATTTTTTGCTCTAATCTCAAAGACTTCTCGTGAAGATTTCCCAGTAGTTGATACTACTACACCATTATCTTCCATGCCCTTCAGCATCCATTCGATCACTTCTTCCCGATTGATCGTGTAAGGGTTATCAACCTTGGTTTTAAGCTTGTATTTTTCAAACACTCCCTTTTTCACTAGCAATGCATAAGGAGCATTCTTAGATTTCATAGACTTAAAAGCCTCTTCCAATTGTATGTCAGCAGTTTCTTCATCATCGGAAAGAACTGCATAGTCAATTTCCATTGTTTTAAGAAGGTCTTCAGAAATTCGCCCCTGCTTCACATGCTGAGGCTCATCCTTTACACCAGGCTCTCCTCTCCACCCAATCATGAGCAGCATAGGAATAGAATACACATCTTGATCTGCCAAGGAAGCGAGTGGGTTTACACAGTTTCCAAAACCAGAGTTTTGCATGTAAACCAAAGGAATTTTCCCAGTAGCCAAATGATGGCCCATTCCCAATGCGATAGCCCCTCCTTCATTTGCAGCAATGATGTCAGTTCCTTCATCTGTGATGACAGAGCAAAAATCTTTCAGCAAAGAATCAGGTATACCGGTAGAAAAAGATACACCTTGGTTACGAATCGACTTTAAAAACTTCTGAGGATCTAACATTGCTTAGTTTGGAAGAATAGTTAATATTTCTTTGATAGACATACAGTACTTATCGGCCTCCAATGATCGCTTATTTTCTAAAATCGTTTCTGCTGTCTTCTTCATTGCAGGGAAAGCAGCTCTCAATAAATGATTTGCATAAATCACAATATTGAATCCGGCAGCTTCCAATTCTTCTTCTGTGAATTGATTGTATGAAGATGGCACTGATATAACAGGCACTTTCGTTTCAAACTCTGCATATCTCTTCATGAATTCCATGATCTCTTTACCATCCTTGTGACGGCTATGAATCATGATTCCATCCGTTCCTGCTTCAATATAAGCTTTCGCTCTAGTAAGCGCATCTTCCATTCCTTTGTCAGCAATTAAGCTTTCTAGTCTAGAAAAGATCATAAACTCTTCCGTTACTTGGGCTTTCTTTCCTGTATTGATTTTATCACAGAAACCTTCTATAGTATCTAGCTGCTGCTCTACCTCTGTGCCGAAAAGAGAATTTCTTTTCAAGCCTACTTTATCTTCAATTACAACTGCTGATACTCCTAGTCTTTCAAGGTTTTTTACCAACATTCCAAAGTGCTCGGCTACACCTCCAGTATCACCATCCAAAATAATTGGCTTGGTGGTCACATCTAAAATATCTCCTATTGTCTGGAACCTAGACGTACGATCTACATATTCCGTATCAGGCTTCCCTTTTGCGGTTGAGTCTGTCAAACTACTTACCCACATCGCGTCAAACTCTCTTATTTCACCTTCTGCTTCATAAGTAGTTTCTTCTACAATCAGACCAGAGATTCCATTGTGCGCTTCAAGTACTCTGACAATTCCTTTTGACTCAATAAGTCTTCTTAGCATTCTCCTTCTGATATCAGGAGTGGTACCCACTTCTCTCATTGCATTTCTAAGACCTGTGGAAGAAATTCCAGAAGTGTATTCTGGCTCCACTAATTCACCACCCCATTCTTTCAAAAGCTTAATCACCTTATCTCTGATATGCTTTTGTGGACCAGTCTTCCAATCAGATCCGTGCACTACGTAATCTGGCTTAAGCGCTCTCAGATTTTCCTCATAGTCTAATGTTAACTGAGGAACTACTTCACTTACTCCTTTTAGGTTTTCAAGAATTTTCTTTCTCTCATCAAAAGACAAAAAAGGCATTCGACTATACTTGCTTACCGCTTTATCAGATAGCAAACCAACGGTTACCTCACCAAGGTCTCTAGCGATTTCGATAATGTTAATATGTCCATGATGGATAAGGTCTGTGCCCATTCCTACGTATACTTTTTTCATTTTTTTCTTATTTGATCCGTTGGTCCATAGCCTTCGAAGTTCGAGAACAAAAGGCTGTTTCCCGAATAAATGACCGAACTCTTTTCTTAACGAAAATTTAAATATTATATCTTCGTGCAAAGCTAAGGTGAAAGCAACAAAACGCCTCTTTAATTTGACTAAGATGACGCAAACGATTGAATCAGCAGTAATACTGGCCGCAGGAAGAGGGACTAGATTACAACCATTCACTTTTGATATTCCAAAAGGATTTATGCCGGTAGGTAATGAAAGACTTATTGAACGATCTGTTCGGTTACTCAAAGAAAATGGCATAAAAAATATTATTATTGGCACAGGTCACTTGCATGAACACTACGTGAAATTTGCTAAGGAGAATGGACTAAAGACATTCTTGAGCCCAGAATTTGCAACGACAGGAAGTTTCCATACACTCATTTTCGGTTCAGAGTTAATTGATGGAGATTTCTTATTGCTAGAGTCTGATTTGCTGTATCATTCTGATGCTATCAAAGGTCTCCTGAATTCAGAGAATAAAGATGTAATACTTACTAGTGGATTTACACAATCAAATGATGAGGTATATGTAGAGGTTGAAGAAGGTAGATTGAAAAACTTATCTAAGAAAAAAGAGGAGTTGAAGTCTGTAGATGCAGAGCTTGTCGGTATATGGAAAATCTCATTGGATTTATTAAATAAACTCAAGGCTTTTCATTCATCAGTTGAAGATGCTCGAAATAAAGATTATGAAATTGCTATTGCTGAGCTTTCAGTCAATCACCGTGTGGATGTATTAAAACTGGTTAATTTAGCTTGGTGTGAAATTGATAATCAAGAACATCTAGAAAGGGCTAAGGAAAAAATACTCCCAAGATTAGACTAATTGCTTGGTGCATGCCAAAGCCCAGTGTCTTGATCTCTTGATCCTCCGGTACCAAGGTATCCATACATAAGCTCTAAATAGCCTTTCGTGTCATTGGGAACTGTTATTTCTATTCCTAGAAAGTCATCCTTTTTCAAAGGGAAAACAAGTCCGTTAGGAATATATTGTCTTTCGTTTGGATAGTCTGCTTCCACAAAGGTTCTAATTGTATTGTCGTGCTCTTCGTAAAAGAATATGTCAAAATCATATCCTTTATATGAAAAGTAGACTTTTGGGCCTTCATGATTTGCTGAAGTGTCATAGAATTTCAGCCCTCTTGGCATTTTATTCTTTAGTTCAGAAATCTTTTTGTAAGAACTTTCCATCATAGCAACATCGATATCTACATCATGAGGAATAATTCCACCCGACCTATGATATCCTAATAATGTTCCAAAATCTAACCAAAATGGCTCACCGGTTTCTTTTAGCAGTGAAATAGATAATCGATACATCTCCTCTAAGACATGAATCTTTCTCTTTCTATATTGACCGGGCAATGCGAATAAAATTACATTTGCAATCCGTTGGATGTATTGGCTAAGGCGAATCATGGAACAAAAAAAACGAAATCATTCAACTATTTAATCATTGGAACAAAAAGAGATACATAAACCTATCGATTTAGTCTACACATGGGTGGATGGAGATGATCCTGAGTACAGAAAATTGGTAAATCAATATTCTGAAAAGCCAATTGACTTAAATCCCGAAAGAACCAGAGATATTTTTCAGCTGATGAAATACAGTCTTCGTTCAGTTGAAAAATATGCACCCTGGATTAATCATATCTACATATTTACATGCAGGCCTCAATATCCTGACTGGCTAAATATTAATCATCCAAAAATATCAATCATTCATCACGACGAGGTTTTCGATGAAGAAGACATCCCCACTTTCAATTACAATGTGATCGAAAGCTATATTCATAAAATACCAGGCCTATCAGAAGATTTTATCTATTTGAATGACGACTTTCTTTTTGGTAATAATGTCTATCCATCCGATTTCTATTCAAAAAACAATAAAGTTCTTATCCATGGATCATTGTTTGGTGAAAATCTTGGATGGAGAATCTATAATAAGAAAAATGACATAATAGGTCTTGGGCTGATTGAGCACTCTCCCCTTTTGGTTCGAAAAAAGTGGTGGCAATCTATGCAAGAGAAGCGCAAAGATTTGATTGATGAAATCAAGTCTCATAAATTCAGAGAGGGGACTGACGTAATGACCTACAAACTCTATCGATGGTATTGTCTGAAGTTTGAAACTGAAAATGCGATTGCCATAAAATTACCGGAGCTTCTTAGAATTCATACCTTTCAAAAAATCACCAATAATTTTAAAAAACAGAAAAAGGGATTTAAAAACTTAGAAAAGAAACAACCTAAGTTTTATTGCCTAAATGATGATCAAGGAGATCAACCAAATCCAAGAGTTGTGGAGCTCGTTCAAGATTTTCTCAAAAGTAAGTATCCCAAGAAATCTTCCTTCGAGCTAAACTAAATATTGACCTTTTCTTTACCTCTTAGAAATAGTGAGGAATATCTGCTAAAGGAGTTTTAAAATGCTGTTATCTTCTATCTCATTACAGCCATTATTCTTCTCATCAAAACCTTCTCTACCTACTGGCCTCCCGCCAGAAACATTTTGTCGAGAGAGATATTCTTCTAATGATTTGGTATAGTAATGATTGATTCTCCAGCCAATCTCTTCATGGTCTGTGAGCATTTTTCCAAACTTGTATGGTTTATAATGCCACCAATGAGCACTATATGCAAATCGATTACTTGAAAGGAAATCTCCATTTCCTAAATCTTTATGATCTGAGTAATTAGCCTCTCTTTTTGTATATGCTTCCATGACTGAACCTTCTGGCTTGGTATCATATCCATTGTTACCAAAATTGATTCTAGGAAGTTTTACTCCTTTTATTTTCTTAGCATCTACTGTTTTAAGCCAATCATGTAAATGAGTTTTATCATTGAGGGGAAATAGAAATTCATCCACGTCAATTTTCATCAACCACTGGAAATCTTTGCGATAGGTCTTTGCCGCATGAGCAAACCCCATATGGTTCTTATTTCTCTGCCACCACTTTGTTTTTCCATCGTATTTGGTTCCATCCCATTGAGTCCAAAGGTGCCTTGTAACAACGCCTCTTTCTTCATAGGGCTTCAAAATTTCTCTTGCCTCTTCTCCACCATCTTGATCATACAAGTAAAAATGATCAACACCTACTTTCAAGTGATAATCAATCCAGTCTTTTAGGTAAGGATTTTCATTTTTAAAATTAGTAGCGAAAGTGAGGAAATGCTTTTTTGCCATCAGAGAAAATTTAAAATAGAATTCAAAGTTATATAATGCAATGACATTCAGCTGTACATTTCAGGGATTGGTAGTAATGGAAGAATGGTATCTCAATCTGCCTTTATAACAACCTCCTCAAGAGTTTGCCTAAATCTATTAGCCTGATATTCAAAACCGAAGGGTTCAATCAATGATTCATTATCTAATAATTCTGTTTTCCCTGACTTATAATAATCCTCAAACAGCTCTAACGTTTTATCCTTGTCCTCTACGTGTGCCCATCTTCCTGACTCAGTTTTATCTATTAGTCTGTTAAGCTCAATATTATCTGAGACTGCCAACATAGGCTTACGTGCATAGAGATAATCATAAAATTTAGCAGGCATTTGCCATCTCAATTCATGAATAGCGCATATGAGCAATACATCCCATGATCTAAGTAATGCTGTAGCTTCATTAGAATTAATTGATTTACCAAACT
>CAYGTD010000004.1:0-44520 GCA_964352725.1 uncultured Roseivirgaceae bacterium | reverse complement strand
GTCCGACATGAATATCACAAGGGTATTCTCCTCCAATCCAGTTTCGGTTAGTTTATCGAGAATCCTTCCGATGGATTCATCGAGGCTTTTGATCAAGGAGGCATAAACAGGTTCATTATGTCCATTCCAGCCTTTTGTCGGCTTATTTTCAAAATGCGCTAAATGTTCCTTTTTAGCCTGATAGGGACTGTGAATGGCAAAATGACTGAAGTAAAGCAAAAACGGCTGGTCTTTCTTTTGTGCCCGGTCTTCCAGATAAACCAATGCTTGTTCCGTCAAATCATCCGTCAGGTATTGCTCGCCTGAAAGCGTTCCGGCATCACCTACCTCCCACTCTGGCTGTGGCATATTCGGGAAGCGCTCTTTCGACTTGTTGTTCCACTCATCCTGCCAGTCAAAATACTTAGAACCACCTGCATCATACCAAGCCAACGGCATAAAACCATGATCGGCAGGCTGGTAACCATGCGCACCATGCACCCCAACGTGCCATTTGCCAATGAACGCGGATTGGTAATCCTCCAACGCCTCCGCAATGGATATTTCATCCTTGCCGAAATCATACGCTGTTCCGGCAGCAAGTGCTGTATTTGTAGTTCCATTGATCCATCGCTGTGCTATCTCAATTTTATCACCATGATAAAGCGCATCGTTTGGAGCGTACCCTTCGGGAATCGGAAGGTTTTGATTGTAATAAGTATCCAATGCCGGTGTGGCTGTAGTAAAACCCAATCTACTTGCATATTTTCCAGTAAGCAGACTCGCTCGTGTAGGTGAGCAAAGCTGATTGGCATAAGCCTGAGAAAACGATGTGCCTTCAGTCACCAACCTATCCAAGTTTGGAGTTTCGTAATACATCTCATTGGTGGGAACGCCCGTCGTCTGGTGGGCATAGGCAGCCATATCCATGTACCCGAAATCATCAGCAAGAATAAAAACTATATTGGGTCTCTCCTGGCCTTTGACTAGAAGCACAAAAGTCATTGTAATGCAAAGCAACCCCATTTTAACTTTCACAATCATTGCGCTGTTATTGATTGATTATCTTGACATCTTTAAACATGAAAGGATTCTCACTGATTTTCAAGTCCTTACCACTTAGAGCATTCACGTTCTTCAGCAGTACCTTTTCAGGTAAGCGGTAGGGGAACTTTTCAAGATAAGATGGATCTATTTTCTCAGCGTTAAAGTCACTAAATAACAATGGTCCTTCATACGAGTCGTTCATATCTTGATCACGGATTTCCATGTTTTCAATGATAAAACTATTCGGCAATGAGCATGGATAACCAAAATCATGCTGCCCGTCGTTGGCCCCATGAATCAAAGATGTGGTCGGTAGTTCTTTTCTTATCGGAATAAAAACACAGTTTCTGATGATAAACTCTCCTTCCCAAGTACTTCCATAATCTTCTCTGAAAAACACAAAGTGTTTGGCTTTTACAGTTGTGTTTTCTATCGTGAATGTACCATGCCCTATGGCTCTTATACCCATGTAGCCTATAGATGAATTTAGGATCGCTGCATTAGTGACTCCCATATGAGCATCGAAGCGCGAGAATGTGCACCTGTCTAGCGTTATATTCTTGCAAAAATTGGTCCCCATGATTCCCCAAAATTTACCATTGTAAATGTCATTCAATTGGTGGCAATTTTCGAATGTCACATTGATGGCATGGTTGAGGTTAATATCGTAGCTCCCCATAGATACGGGCTTGCCAGCATTACCGATGGTCTTGTAGGTTTTGTGTCCGGACAGATAAGTATTCCTTATCAATACATTGGAACAATAACTCACGTTAATAAACCCTCTATAAGGAGCTCCTTGATCACCTTCACCGGTAATTCGGTGCTCGAGGGAATCAATTATCACATTGCTTCGTGAGATCTCAATGTTTCTCGTATAATAGGTATAATTGGACGCTGCCTGATTGGCAATAGTCAGAAATTTTCCACCTATTAAGGTCAACGTAACTGTGTCGATTGGGAATGCTTTGATTTCCGAAATTTGATCAAAGTCCCAGATGATGGGAGTTTTAGCATCAATGACACCATCTCTATCTACAGCAAAAATATCTGTCTGATCGTGTCCCGAATTTTCATTTAATCCACGTCTTATATATCTCTTTATTTTGTTATTAGTGAGTGTTATAAGATGTGGTTTCCCTAGAGAAACTGGAATTTTTTGTTGGTTTTTCTTTAGAGATGTGAGTCCCTCCGGACTGAATGTGGGTAATTTGGATGTCACTTGAAATACCGACGCTTCAAAGTTTTCAACATTGGTGTCGTCCAAAGTGAAGGTAGCATTTTTAAAATCCGTGCTCGTTTGTACGTTGACTATGAGTTCTCTTCCGCCGATGTAATAGCTCGCCATGGCGTCAGCCTCAACGCGCAGATTGTGTTCGTTGGCATAAGCGTGCGTAGCAGCTATAGCCACGATATCATCTGATTTACCATCTCCTTTAGCACCAAATTGGCTATAGAGCACTACGCCAGCTGCTATGTGTTTTTTAGATTGTTTCGGATTTACATTCAATGATGGCCTTTCTCCGGATTTTGCGAGTGCCTCAGTCTTACCTTTTTGATAAGTAATGACAAAAGAGTCCTCCTTTACCGTCTGAGCTAAGAGAGGAATAGTGAAAATCAAAAAAAACTGGAGTAGTAAAAGCTTCCGAATCCTATTAATGGTCATTTTTTAGATAGTTAGGATGATTTGATTGATGGTATCATCAATCTATTGTTTGGAGTTTGGGTGATTGAACTACACCTTCCCCTTTGTCGAAAGCCCTGTAATCAATGGCATGTCTAACACTATCCAAAACGTAACCCCACTTTTGGAGATAATAGTCACGTGGCTGGAAGTCGTCACCTATTTTGTTCAGCTCCTTATCCAATTGTTTGTTCAATTCTCCCTGCAATTCGGCAAACTCAGGCTTATTGATCAAATTATTCATTTGGTAAGGATCGCTCAGGTTATCGAAAAGCATACTGGCTCCAGACAGAATACGGCCATAAGTATATTGACTTGTGCGTATTGCCCGAAATTCCGGGTCACCAAAATTTCCTGTAAAGGGACACACATTCATTACCAAAGCAGCACGATCGGCTGTTGGATCCGGATTCTTGATCAATTCTGACAAATCTACTCCGTCTACAGTATCTGGAATTTTCACATTGGCCAATCCAAGAAGTGATGGCAAAATGTCGGGGGTATTGATCGGCGCATTAACCACTGCTCCTTTATTAGCTCCAATTGACGGATAACTAATGAGAAACGGAACCCTAATTGATTCATCCCAAGCCATCTGTTTCACTAAAGGTTTCACACCATGTCCGCCCATCATTTCTCCATGATCCGAGCTGAATACTACAACGGTATTATCCATTAATTGCAGAGCTTTGAGTTGATCCAATACAGATCCTATCGCCTTGTCTGTGGCAGTACAATGGGCATAATAACCTTGCAGTTCCTTTAGAACTCTTTCCTTCATTTCCCCAGGTATATTCGGAGGAAGTTTTAATTCTTCTATTGGGTAAAGAGCTTTTAGCTCTTCTGGGGCAGACCAATGTGGGAAATGTGGTGTCGCAATGGATATGAAAAGCAAAAACGGGTTTTCATTATTGGCTCGGTTGCTTATGTATGTATTGGCATCCTTTGCAATGGCATAAGGAGAATACTCTTCCCAGTACTTTATTTCAGGATCCTCATTCTCATAATATGGCATGTGGTTGTAGTCATGTGAGCATTCCAGCCCTTTCCAATAGTCAAATCCCTGACGTCTTTCGGGTATCACATTGTTGAGTCTGCCGTGACCGTCCAGGTGCCACTTACCCAAGTATCCGGTATTGTAACCTTCAGCTTTTAGTATCTCAGCCATGCAAAGTTCTTCTGAAGGCATATAGATATCATTCAAAAACATACCTGTCGAGGTAGGATATCGTCCGGTTAGCAGTGCAGCGCGGTGCGGCGTACAAACCGGAGTGACAGATACGGCATTGGTGAAATTGACTGACTCCTTGGCAAAAGCATCCAAATTGGGGGTTTGCACATTGGGATCGCCAGCATAACCCAACGCAGAACCACGCCATTGATCCGTGAGTATATAAACGATATTTGGTTTAGCAGCTTCTTTTGCCTTTTGGCATCCTGAAAGCATAATGATTCCCAAAACCAGTATGAGTAGATGCTTATTTTTTTTAATCATATCAGTTTTTTTAATGTTCTAGGCAAGTGATGACTTTAGCAAAGTCTTCTATTTGAAGTGATAATTAGCAAATCAGAATTCATTCAGAGGCTTCCCAATTATCGGTTCGGAAAGAAGAGGCCGGGAGAAGATTATTATCAAATAATGTCCCTTTTACCCAATTGCGCCACGCATATCTTACAGCAACGGGTTGTTTCACTTCTGCACTAAAGACGACAACACTATTCTCGCTTTCGATCATAGCTTCAGCCGGAAAGAATACTCGATCTTCACCTGCTATTTCGAAACCCAGCAGCTTATCATATGCGAACAACCCCGTTTCTGCATGTTTAAAACTTAGCTTAATGCTATCATTCAACACCTGCATTGATTCATATTTAGGAGACATCCCATCTACATTCTCAAAACCGTAGGTCTGCTCAAGGGCAAGTAACAAGAGTCGATCAGCCACTTCCTTTTTGAATGCTGGATGAATGCGTTTTTCATCACCAATATCCATAGTAATCGCAATGCCTGAATTAGGAATCAGATCAACACATTCGGCCATAGCTTCTCTCATAAATGCTGTGTTGACCTCTTTGAATTTTCCCGGTTGATAATCGAAGGGAGCTATCTGAACGAAGTAAAATGGAAAATCCCCAACTTCCCATCTGGCACGCCAATCCGAAACCATAGCGGACAAATACTTTTTGTAGCCTGCCGGATCTCTACGATTGGCTTCTCCCTGGTACCAAAGTGCTCCCTTGATGGTATAAGGAATCAAAGGTTGGATCATAGCATTGAATAAGATCGTTGGGTTTCCCGCAGCAGCCTCTTTCAATTCGACATCACTAAGATCCACATTTTCAAAAGGACTAAGTGCCTCCTTACTCATCCATGCCCTAATTGGCGTACCCCCATAAGAACTATGTATGATACCGACTGGCACATCGAGAATTTCTTGTAACTGCTGTCCAAAAAACCAGCCTACAGCACTGAAATCCATCACATTGCTTGCATTGGCTTTTTCCCAAGCTTTGTATCCTTTAAGATCACTCAATGGCTCTTTGGATTTCTTCTTGTCCACAGAAAACAAACGGACATTTGCGAATTTCGCTTTGGCGCTTGCTATCATAGCGCCTCTTGTAGGCTGATCTTGAGAATACCCCTTCACAGGCTGGTACATATTGGACTGTCCTGAGCAAAGCCAAACCTCTCCAAATAGTATATCTTCCAAAACTATTTTAGAAGAATTGTCTTTGATGGTAATTGTCTGTGGAACTTTACTATCGTTGGTTTTCACTTCAACACGCCAATTACCCGAATCATCGGCCTTTAAACTCAAAGGCTTTGTTAACCACGAAGTTGTAATGGTGATTTTTTCGTCTGCATCAGCCCAACCCCACAAAACGACGGTAGTGTTTCTCTGCAAAACCATATGAGACGAAACGATCGCTGGAAGTTTTACCTTGGCGGAAACTTCGCAAAAACTTAAGATCGTGAAGAGAAATAGTAAAGTGATAGATTTCATTTCTTTTGATGTCATCAGTTTTAGTCTTGTATGAAAGTGCTAAGCCGAACCACTTAGCCCTTTGTCAAAATCTTCTAGGGAGCATATTAACCCCAATGGATAGAAAAATAGTCTTAAAAAATAGCAGAATGGAACATGCTCGATGTTTGACATCTTTCAACAATTATCAATTAGCATTAGGAGAACATTTGGCGTTTTGACACTTTGATTTTTGAGTATAACAACCGGTTATTAGAACCAGCAGTATTGATGCACTCATTTGATGTTTCACAACTCTTCGTTTTCTGATTTTCATAGGGTCATTCCGACAAGATTGATTTGTTTCCAAAAGTTAATTTTTCACCCGCTCCTATATAGAGTTCAATTTCTGTTTGGTTGTTTTTTGTAATAGATCTGACAACCGCAAATCGCCCCTTAAAATAGAGATCTATCGACGGAAGTCTAAATTCTTTTGATGGATCGTCATGACAAATGATATAATCTATTACCGCCACACTGCCCACCTCACTCGTAACTTTAGTGCCTACAATAGCGTCTCCTGTGTAGAGATGCTCCACAGATTTAACACTGCTATCATCTCCTATGGAAGGTTCAAATATTGCCAAATAAGGCTTTTCCCATGCTTCTCCTTTTTGCCTGATGGCAATGACTTGCGTCTTCTTTTTGTTATAACCATTTCTCACATCTCTAGACGCTGGAGCTAAAGCTTTGGTGTACTCACGGGCTACTCCAGACGGTATAAACATATGCATGGAACGGTTATCGTATTCAATATCGAACCGTACTTTTACAGCCTCATCTGTAGGCGCAGTAGTCTTGGTTTTTTCAAAATACCTCCAGCCCGGCGAGTGAACTGTATCACCAATATCATTTTGATAGCGGTCTGTTTGTACTACTGCTAGTCTTGTATTTTCGGCATTTGTAAGAGTGGCTTTATCCCCTATATTATGATAGATATAATCATGGTACTCATTTTCATCTAAGGATTTTGAACGAAAGAGATCAAAGTAGTAGGCAGTTGTGTCGCTGGTTCGGATGGTGCTAAGTGTACGTTGCTGCACTGCCTCATTCACCTCATCATTCAATAATTGTGTAGCAAAGCTGAAATTTTTATTCAAAGGCTCCTCAAGGTGCTTTGGCTCTGAAGCAATATTTACAGTCCTGTTTTGCCATACGTTGGCTCTTCCTTTCCATGAACCTTCGTCCAAACCATGAGATGTCCCATTGACAATAACTGTATTATTTCCAGCATAAAGCCTAAAGTAGTGCTCGTGCAGAGGTATTCTACGCTGAGCAACCGATCCGGGAAGTCCCGCATTAGGAGCCATCACATAGCCTGCTCCGTATAATTCCATAGATATACCAGTCAGATGAGAATGGACATAATGTGCTCCTCCAATGATGCCACACAAACCATACAGCTCGTTGTTTTCCTCAACGTAATTGCGCTGTAGCGCAATACCTGCATGTTCTACAATTACAGTTGGTTTCTGAAAATCTATTGCTCCTTCCACTTTTTCTGAAATGGTCGATCTCCACAAAAGTTGGGTAAACACCGAGTAATTATCATAGGTAGAAATACGCGCATGTGGTGAATAACTTGTCGCATCATAAGCCTGTCTCAATGCTACTTCCGCCTGATTCTCATACTTCCTAAAGCCTTTTCGTCGAGCTAGATCAAGCGTATATCCGTATATAGTAGTAGTAGCATCAGCTCCACGATGAGAATCACCATAGGTTACAAATCTCCGATCAGGCAAACGCAAATGATCAAAAAGAAAATTCCCATCTAATATGTGCATATTTTCATCCATTACATTCATATCTGGTTTTATCCGATCCACTATATTGAGTATCATCGTCACATTGGGCATGAAGCTGTAGCTAGTGGATTCGGGCCAGATTCCTTGCGTACCAAACATGGGCAAAATGGTATGTTTGAAAGAGTACTGGTGAGCGGTTCCCTGCTCCCAAAACACATCGAAAAGCCGATCTCGTTCCTTATCATCTTCCACACAAAGTATACTAAAGAGAACCCCGGGAGCTTTTAATATTGCGTGGTTAGATATCCGGCCACCATGTGCATCAGCCTCGCCAAACTCTTGCAGTGAATTACCAACTATATTCGATAAGGCCTTCTGCATGAGGGTATGATCATAGTTTACCATCTCCTTCTGCGAGCTACTGTACACTTTGGCATTTGGCAGCTTTAAGTAATTGTAAATGAAATCATAAGCTATGGCGAAGTGTGAATAGGAGGTGCGTGGATCCAAGAATCCGTTACCGCAAATGGAAGTATTCTCTGGGGTCCTTTTTGCCAACTCTTCAACGTAATACCAGAGAATATCCGCTGCGAACTGAGCATAAGCCTCATCCTCTGAAATGTAATACAGTAAAGCGGCAAAAGAAGCCTGTTGCATGATGGCGGCATGAGCATGCACAGTGGTTACATTGAGCTCCTCAATATTATCATCTTCCGCAATCTGAGGAATGCTGTTAAGTATGAGATTAGGATTTGTCTGATGTGCATTTAATTTAGGATCAACAATTTCCTGTAATTCTTTCTTAAGATTTCCCGCCCAAGGATAAGTATCGATCAATTCAATGATGCGGGCTCTATCATCGGATGTCGCAAAGATGATGGGGTGCTGAATAGATTGCGCAAAAGCAAACTGAAATCCCAAAATCAGATAAAACACAAAAAGAATTTTTGTCACTACCTTTTTCATGATCCGTGATATAGTATTGAATAAATTCATTTTGAAATCAATTCTTTTACATTAAAAGATTTTTAATCGGATAAAATCACTTTCTGAAAACTTCGTTCATCGCCGGCTATAACTTCAAGCAGGTAAATTCCACCTCTTAATGAGCTAACATCCACCACCGTTTCTGAAAGAAATGACCCATCACGAACTAAATCTCCAGCCAATGAATAAATCCTGAAGCTCACTTCGATATGCTGATCAAGCTGAATATTTAATATTCCACCAGTTGGTGTAGGGAAGATTTTAATAGCATCAGACTTTAATGATGATTCCCATCCCAGCGCCAGGTTTGACGAGTCATTTTTTTGTTCATAAAATGATAGAGAACTCCCCGCTCCTACATACAACACGGTATCGGTTATATCATTTATGGCTTGAAATCGAGCAATGGCAAAATGGCCTTTGAAGTAGAGTGCTATTTCTGGATGCCAAAATTCATTAGAGGCACCTTCATTACAGATTACATAATCAATAACCTTTCCTCCTTCAATTTCACTAACCACCTTGGCGCCAACAATTGTATCTCCAGAGTATAAGTGCTCTACAGATTTCACACTGCTTTCTTTGCCAATGGTCGGCTCAAATATTGTAACGAAGGGATTCTTCCAGGCTTCTCCAGATTGTCTGATCGCTATGATCTGTGTTTTCTTATTCACATAGCCGTTTTTCGCTTCTCTGGTAGCCGGACCGAGTGCCTTTGTGTATTCTCGTGTAGATCCTGACGGAATATAAAGATGCATAGCACGGTCATCGTAATTAATGTCAAACCGAACATTAATCGCCTCATCGGTCAGTTGTGTAAGCTGGGTGTTTTCAAAAAACCTCCACCCTGGTGATTTATGGGTATCGCCAATATCTGTTTGATACCTATCCGTGGAAGTGAGATCAAGTTCTTCACCAGCCTCATTCGTAATAGCCGTATAGTCGCCCAAATTATGGTAGACATAATCATGAAAATAGTTTTGGGCTAGCGACCTTGAGCGGAACATATCGAAATAATATCCAGTCGTAGGGCTGGTTCTGATGGTGCTTAAGGTTCGTTGCTGCTCGCATCTATTAACCTTATCATCCAAAAACTGCGTTGCGAAACTGAAGTTTGGATTGATTGGTTCTTCTAGATGCTTTGGCTCTGCATCGATATTTATGGTGGTATTCATCCAGATATCCGAATTACTCTTCCATGCGCCAGTTTGAATTCCGTGACTTGTACCATTCACAATAATCGTATTGTTACCAGCGTGTCTCCAAAAATATCCGGTGTGTTCAGGAGACTGCCTTTCGGCCAATGTATTTGCCAGTCCTCCATTGGCACCCATCACATATCCAGAGCCATAAAGCTCCATAGCCAGACCCGAAGCATGAGAATGAACATAGTGAGCACCTCCGATTATTCCACAGAGTCCGTAATTCACATTTTCCTCCTCCACAAAATTACGCTGAAGTGCAACACCTGCATGTTCTATTATTACAGTTGGCTTATTAAAATCAATGTTGTCATCAGTTGACTCTGGAATAGACACTCCCCAAAGTAGCTGACTGTAGCTTTCGTAGTTATCGAATATAGAAGACGGGATTTGCGGTTGATAGCCGCCCTCCAGATCATAAGCTTGTTTCAATGCGACTTTTGCTTGAATAGCCAGCGTCTCCAGACCCTTTCTTTCAGCCAAATTGAGCGTATAGCGATACAATGTTCCAGTGGCGTCATTTTCTCTTTTTGAATCTCCATATCTCACAAACCGCCTATCCGGATTTCTCAAATAATCAAAAAGAAAACCTCCTTCCAAAACCTTAATGTTATCTTCTACTGCATTGAGTTCCGGTTTGAGCCGATCTACAATATTGAGAACAAGTGAGATATTGGGCATAAAGCTGTAACTCAAAGCTTCTGGCCAGATTCCTTGTTCTCCAAACATTGGCAGAATAGTATTTTTGAATGAGTTCTGCCTTTTGGTTCCCACATTCCAAAACATATCGAAAAGCCGCTCTCTTTCTGTGTCGTCTTCTACACAGAGTATTGGGAAAAGCACGCCGGGAGCTGTCAGAACCGGATGATTGGAAATGGTCTTGCCATGTGAATCAGCTCCAGCCGATTCTGCTAAGGCATTTCCTACTATATTTTTGATTGCCTGCTGAGCCTCTGTGTTATTAAAGGTTTCGTAAGTTTCGGAGCTAAGTTTAAAAACCTTGGTTTCCGGCTTGTTAAGAAAAGTGTAGACGAAATCATACGCTATTGCAAAATGTCCATATGTGGTTCTTGGATCATAAAAGTAGTTACCTGATATCGATGTTTTGCTCCCTTCTCTTGATGCTAATGCATCTACATAGTGAGCTATGATATCGGCAGATAACCTTGCATATTTTTCATCTTCGGTCAAATAATAGAGCAGTCCTGATTCTGCCGCAGTACTTAAAAACGAATTGTGATTACCTGCCCCACTGCTGGCATCTGCCTCAGATAAGTTATCATCTTGCGCAAACGCAGCAATACCTGTCAATAAGGATTTTGGATTGCTTTGATGTAGACTTAATTTAGGTGCTACTCGCTGTTCCATTTGATCCTTTAGACTCTTTGCCCAGGGATAAGTATCTATTAATTCGAGGACACGCGCTCGATCATCGGAGGTTGCAAAAATGACGGGATGCATTAAGGACTGAGCTGTGGCCAGAGTGAGTCCGATACAAAAAACAAATACTGATACTAGTCTCCTCATGCCGTTTACTTAATCAAAAATGTCAGTGCTACTTTCTCTAGGAGTTACTATCAAATAAGCCTGATTAACTATACTCAACTCAAACTCATCTTACTCGTTGATTTCTTTCTTGATGAGATACAATTGACTAGGCTTTGGCCAAGGTTTTTCTCGAGGCTTATCCCTATTTCTGCCAAGTGTTTCCCATTTTAAAAAATACTTCACATTAACCTCATCAGGCTCACCCAAATCTCCCGCAGTATTCATTTGAAATCCTGAAGAATCATTCAAAATCTCCAAATCTTCTTCGCCAATCTCTGGCTTTGGATTGAGAAACAATTCAACACGTTCAAAATCTTCATTCAATAGTATGGTTCCGTCACCATGCTTTATATGCCAAAATCCCACTTCATAATTCCCATCCCTAGTTTTATGGAATTGCTTAAGCTTAACATCGTTGTTAATACTTCCAAATCCCTGAAAATCCCATCGATAATCCCAATCTGTTATTTGATTATACTCCCATTGATCGTTTTGAATTTGAGCAGTAAAAAATTGCAGATTACCGGCTGTATCATACTTATGATAAACAAATACAGGATTGTTAGTCTGATCTAAAACCATTTTAGCCGCAAGGTTTATAATACCACCTTTTGGCGGGATAGGATCAACGATCAATGCTTTTTGATCAAAGGTAGCCGGCATTTCAATCGGCTCACCAAATGCATTATACCAGTTTTTAAGATCACGACTTTTCATATGGGATAAATCGTGATTAGTAGAACAATCTGGTGTGTCCCGCCAAACCCAATACATATGATACCAGCCGTCTTTCTGCAATGTTGGTTCAGTTTGATAGGCATTCATCAAACGCTTACCGTCAGTGAGAGGGGTATCCAATAATCTCGACCATGTTTTGGTCTCGTGATCGTAAATATTATAAATTTCATTGCCGCTTCCACTTCCTCCATCCCGATAATGGTAGATCAGTTCTCCTTCCCTGCTAAGCATGAAATTGGGATAAGTAGTGCGAATCTCTTGGGTGCCTATCATCTCATAGATCTGCTCCATGTTTGAAACATCATTTGGAGCAGTGGACCTGAAATAAGTGAGGGGACTAGCATGCATATTTCCAGAAAGATGAATGTATCCTTCTTTATCAATACCTAATGTCAGGTAATTATGAGTATCCCAACCTAACACAGAACTGGTGCCTTGATTAGTTTCTCTCTCGGTACGTGGCAATACGTGCAACTGAAAATCATCCTCCGAAAGATCACGCTGACCGACCACAGTACTTCTCTCTGAGTTATAATAAGCGATGTATTGGCGATTCCCATGTGTATACAAACTAAATCCCACAGGATGGCCCGCCCAAACGCTATCGATCTCAATTACCTGAGCGACAGAGTTCACGGAATAGTCCTTACAGCTTTGAGTAAACACTGTCAATAAAATCAATAAAATAAACAGGTTTCTCATTTTCTTATTCAAAAGCATTTATGGTAATATTCTTATTTTTTCTACATTCGGAGATTTCACGAGGATCATCAACTTGGCCGCCTTTCCTCTTTTCAGAGTTTGTTAAAACAGAGGTTATTCAATCAAAATCTATTTTAGATAAAAACTCTCCGACTTGTAGCTTGCACATGAATTACCAATACGAAGCTCAAACGCTCCCTTGGCTTCATCCACTTCCATGTTTAGTCCAGTGTATTCTAGCATTTCTGGAGTAATAGCAAAACTAACTTCCTGACTCTCTCCTGGTGCTAGTTCAATTTTCTCAAACCCCTTGAGCTCTTGCATTGGACGAACCACAGTTCCATAAAGGTCTTTTATATACATCTGGACAGCTTCTTTACCTTTCATTTCACCTGTATTGGTAATGGTCAGTGTAGCTGTAAGCTCAGAGTCTGTAGTCATGACCGAGTCTGACAGCTTAATATCTGAGTATTCGAAATCCGTGAAGCTCAATCCATAACCAAAAGGATAAAGTGGGGAATTCTCTGTGAATAAATAACCCTTCTTATAATTGATCTCTTTCATGCTGTAGTGAAAGGGAATTTGACCAATGGAGCGAGGTACGGTTACCGGCAATTTCCCAGAGGGATTGACTTTGCCGAAAAGTATTTCGGCAATAGCCAGGTTACCTTGCTCGCTTAAATCCCAGCAATCAAGAATCGCATCGGCTTGTTCAGCAAAGACGTTGGCAGAAAGTGTTCTTCTATGCTTGAGCACGACAATCACTGGCTTGCCTAATTTTTTCAACTCTACGATCAATTCATCTTGAAGTCCCGCTGGATCAATATTATCCCGATCACCAAATGCACTATTAAAAAAACCTTCTTTTGAAGTATACTCATCACCCCCAACCATAGCCAATATCACATTTGCCTGTCTGGCCACTCGTAGAATTTTCTGTATTCCTTCTCTCTGTTCAGATTCGGATTTCAGCACTGGAATATCTCTAGCTCCATCTGTTAGGTCAAATCCTTTTTCTGTGATAAACTGCACCTTAGAGCCAGCAACAGATGAGAAATGATCCTTGTCGTTCTCACCCAGAAGTGGGCCCACCATGGCGATTTTCATATTCTTATCAGGATTTAGTGGCAACACCTCATCGTTCTTCAATAGGATAATCGACTCACGATCTGCCTCTAAAGCCAAGGCCAAATTTTCCTCTGAACGCACAGCATCACTTACCTTATCTATATCAATATATGGATTGTCAAATAGTCCCAGAATGAATTTTGTACGGAGCACTCTTCCTGCGGATCGATCAATATATTGCATCAGGCTTGGGTCTTTCTCAGTCATTCCGGCAAGAATGGCATAAGCATCTTCCGCATATAAATCAACGTCTACTCCTGCCTTTAGACCAAGCTCAACTGCTTCCTCTGGAGTCTCGGCAACTTTCATAAAGTAATGAAGCCTGCCCACATCATTCGCATCAGAAACCACATACCCTTCAAATCCCCATTGGTTGCGTAGCACTTCCGTCAACAACCATGGATTGGCATGACTTGCCACACCATTGATATCTCCATGAGACGCCATAATTCCAAGTGTCTTTGCTTCCTCAACGGCAGCTTTAAATGGAGGGAAAATTTCATCAATCAAAGTTCGAGGTGATATTTCGATCGAAGCAAAATTGGTACCACCAGCCAATTGCGCATAGCCGGCAAAATGCTTAGCTACTGCTCCTATATGAGTAGAACTTAATCCATCATAGTCGCCTTGCATACCCGTAATCGCATTGATAATCATCTGCGAAGTGAGATATGTGTCTTCACTGAAGGCCTCACTCATCCTACCAAATCGAGGATCACGAACAATATCAGCCTCAGGAGAATGTGTTAGATGCAAACCCCTCAATCGGGCTTCTCTACCAACTACATCGTAAACCTTCTTAACTAAGTCTCGATTAAAAGTGGCTGCCATATTGATGGGTCTACCGAAACTGGTACAACCATTTGCATCTACGCCATTATAAGACTCGGTAACGAAAAAACCTGGGATACCCAATCGTCCGTTTTCGATGATGTATTTCTGAAGTTTGTTATTCAAAATGGCTGCTCTTTTAGGTGAGAGGTGTTCACCTGGATTTTTTATTCCTCCAATACCCAATTTGAGCTTTTCGATGACTACATCTGACAAAGCCAGACTATCATTTGAATCGAGCTTTGCTCCAATGTTGGCATGAAACATACGCATTTGTGCTACTTTTTCCTCCAAAGTCATTTGCTCCAAGAGTGCCGCTACTTTTTGGTCAATTATTTCATCTTGACTCTGGCCTTCTGGATTTTGAGCTGGCTTACAAGCAGATAAAAGTAATACTAAAAAAATCAGAGCATGAGCATATTTAGATTTCATCGTGTGATTAGGTTTGGTCATTTCTTAGAAACTCAGCTCGGCTTTAATTGCGATAAGAGTCGAGCACATCTTAAGTTAACCTTGACCATTCATAATGCTCAACTTGAGACTTGCGATGATCATGTCTATCAACTACCAATAAGATGATGACAAGTATACCTTGACAAGCAATGATTAAAATCCAGATTTATGGTAATATCGTTTTGAAAACATGTAAAAAATGTTCGAATGAGACATTAAAGAGATATTCAAAATCAGAACTGTATAACCTTTGGTTATCATTAGCGCTTATTTGAAATGCAGTTTCAATACCTTCAGTAAAAAACGACTTTAACCATCTTGGAATGAGACTTTGTGACCACACTCAATATGTAGACCCTTTTGGATTCGAATCTGAAATCTAATTTTGTTTTACTGTCCAAATTGTTTACCTCTTTGTTTAGCAGTACCGCTCCTGATAAGTCCATAATACTGACTTGTGCACGCTTAGCTTTCATGTCGTAACCGAATATTGTAATTCCATTTTTATCATATTGAAAATCCAGCGAATTGATTCGTGACCCATTTGCAGCCAGTACGTTTTTTGTTTTTGTTATAATCAGACCGAATCGGTTTTCATCTACTCCCTTCACGCCTGAAAAGGTGTATTGACCTGCAACTTCCAGATTAATGAGTTTCCCCAATTGGCGATCTGCCAAGTAGATGTACTGGCCTTCCGACCAATTTTTCACATACGCTAAGTTGAGTTTATATGACCCTGCATTCTCTAATGAGATTCCAAGTGGAATGATAGATTCATAAGCTAAAGGCAAACCTTGAATGACCATTGGTTTTTCATCCAAAAGCGAATAGATCTTTACACCATTCAGTCCATCCAACTTGTATGCATCATACAATCTGTCAAAACCCTCTGTAGCATCTGGTAAAAAGCCGAGCAAACTCTCATTGGAAACACCTTCTTCATTAGATAATGATATTTTCAACGACTGGATATCAGAAGTCTCTGAAACTCTGAAATAACTGGAAGAAGTGTTCTTCCCCACAGCCTTCATCTCATTGTTTAAATTCAAAGCTCCTGATGCCTTATTTGCTTTCACAAAGAAGCCTTGCGCTGAGCCGATATAGCCATTCCAGTCGCTATTTCTCCCACTGCCTGCACTGGCCTCTCCTATCGCATTGATCGTGATATAATCTGCATTGGTTCGTTGACCTGAATTGGATCCACCATCATCCCATAGGTAAATCGTACCGTCTATGTCTGGATTATTAGTTCCACCTACAAGTCTTGAATAATCTATCGCCGCAGGATATGGATTAGATACCAGATTGAACCCTGCATTGCTCCCATCACCAGCGTCAAACGCCAGTGGTACAGACACATTGCCTGTATGTGGAGCACCAGTGAAAGTCACATCGCCTGTGTAAGCGGAAAAATAAGCATCGCCTCGTCCCATTGTTTCCTGACTCGTTACTTCCACAAAGCGATTCGAAGTATAAGCTACTGACTCGTCATAGCTATAGACCAAACTACCCAATGCTGAAGTGCTGGCTCCAGATACAGGTGACCCAACAGAGCTGTATTTGCCTGTTGCATCGTTAAAAGTAGTGCTACGATTGAATACATGACCTGCGCCTTCGACACTACCGTAAGTAACTAGAGATGAACCTGATGCTACCTCCACATGACCACTTCCACCTGAGATAATAATATTACTCAGTACTGTCAAAGTAGTATTGTTAGTCACAGACAAAACTGCTCCATTCTCAAGCGTAAGATCTGCAACAGTTGCATCTGCAATGGAAATAATAGGTTGATTAGCCACAGCAGGGATAGTCACTATTTCGCCAGCAGGCACTGAATTCTCAGACCAATTACCTGGTTCATCCCATGCTGAGCTGACAGTACCTGACCAAGTATTATCTGCACCGATAAATCTAATTTCGGCTACTTCTATGCTACTGCCCGCTACGGTATTTCTCACTGCTTGAAGTTGAAAGGAAGTGAGGGTTCCGCTATACTTCAACGGGTCTGCTCCTAGGTCTAGGATATAAGTAAAAAACTCAGCGTCGGAGGCAGTATGAAATATGTTGAAAAACTTGTTTCCAACATCGGTATTGGGAACAAATCTCGCGCAATTAGCAGTTGAACCACCTGTGACTATTGGCTCATCATTATTGTTTTTGAATCGGATCAATACTTTTGGATAATCCGAAGCATTAATAGACAATCCTGATTGGGTAATCTTTGGCACATTGACGTCAGCATTCCAACTGAGGGTAATCGCTCCGTCCTTTACGGTAGCTGTCTCATTTGCACTCCCTACTACAAAACCCTCCAAATCATCATCTGTGTCGAATGAAAAAACAGGAGCAGGATTCTCAGGATCAGATTCAATATTACCATTATCTGGGCTATCGGTATCTAGATACCATTTAATCAGTTGCAATCGATCACCTGAAGAGACAGCCATCGTTGTGAGTGTGTCGCCCGTAGCATTCATGAAGCTGTTTCCTGAGGTTATAAAGCTGTCACTAATACTCGTCTTCTCTGTCCACTGGTTCCATAACTCATCGTTTGAGGGTGTGGTGAACATTTTAATAGCTGAACCATGTCTTACCAGAAAGTATAAATCATCGGTGATCTTGTCAGCGTATACTTTTGTCCTATCCCCTGCAAAAGTGGCAATGGTCACGTTTGACCAAGTATATTGATCGCCATTTCTTATCCCAGAATAATGCTTATAGGCTCCAGTGATCCTATGGGTGACATGTACATTACCATGACCATCGACTGTACAACCATTGTGATTGGTCAGCCCAGTATTGGTAGGAATTGTCGCTACATTTAATCCTGGACTGTCGAGGTTTATCGGTAGTGCTAAGGAATTTCCAGCGCTATTTTTCCAAGTCTGCCCATTATCATCGGAATAGGCAAACATCAAATCGTGGTTATCCGATGCAGCTGGAGTTTCCCTCCATACCCAAGTCAAGTGAATTCTTCCATTTGCAAATTGGATATCATTAAAGTAAGCACATCTTGTGGTGCTACCATTATAATTTCCATCCCGACTAACTAACTTAAAGGGACTAAACCAAAAACCATCATCCTTGTACTCGCCAAAATAGGTATCTCCACTTCCACTACCTCCTACTCTGTACATGATGAACAGCTTATTATTCGCACCAACGAAAAATCGTGGATAGGTGACACTCGTGAGCTTCCTTTGGTTTGATTGTAGATAGTTTCTAGTGGAAGAAAAAAGGCTCACTGTAAAGTTTTCGTCACTGGCTATTGCAGCATTTTCATCTGATATAATGTACCTAAGATCGTGCGCATGCAAGTCAAAGGATAGGTGAACTCTTTTATCATTGGGAGATATGGCAATATTGGGAGTATTATGATTGTCATAGACAAATGTACCATTACTCAGTTGACGCTTTTCATAGATATGAGGTAAAACCACAGTTAACCAGTCACCTACTCCATAATTACTATTTCTGGAAACACACAAATTCCTATCCGTATCATAATAAGTCATGAAAACATAGTTTTCATAAATAGCTAGAGCGTTTTGCTGAGTAGATGTGGCTATGACAGGGTTTTCTGACCATACATTAGACGCAACTACGGTACTATTAAAGGTTGCTGTCTGTCCTTTCGCTATTAATAAAGCTGATAATAGCAGAATCAATGTAAAGATACTTTTGAACATAAGTGAAGGTTGTTTATGAGTTCTCTTAAAGCTAAACTACCAGCTAGGCGAAAAATAATCGTGCGTATTCTAGGTGATATAGTCCAAACCAAACTCTACAAAACACAAAAGGGCTCATTCGATACACGAATGAGCCCTTTATATGAAACTCACTAAAAGTTACTTCTTTCTTGCGTCTCTCAGTTTTTTGACGCCATAAGCTCCGCCTGCTGCAAGTAGCAAGCTAAGTCCGCCATCAATTGGGGTTGCGGGAGGTGCTCCTTGAGCCATTGCTGGCGCGACAATACATAACAATATGATTAAAACTGGAATTATTCTATAAATTTTCATGTCTGGTAATTTTAATTGTTGAAGATGATTTTGGACACTAACGTCTTCTCTGCAATATTCACTCGCAGGATATACACTTTATTTGTGTCAAACTGGAAATCAACAGAAGATTGTCCTTCAAGGCCATTAATGGCTTTGCTGAATATTAAAGCTCCCGAAAGATCAAATACGCTCACATTCGCATTTTTCAAGCTTAGGTCGCTAGAAGAGATTGTAATATTGCTCCTTGTGTACATCACCTTCAAATCTCTATTTACCAGATCATCAGAAGATAGCACTGCTACACTGGATACAATCAAGTTAAATCTATTAGCTCCTGAAGTCGCCGTGCTTGAGAATGAATAGCTACCAGCCTCTGATAAGTTGATGGTCTTATTCAACTCAGTATCCTCTAAATATACGACTTTTCGTTCTTCAAAATTCTTAGTGAAGTCTAAGCTTAAAGTGTATTCACCAGCAGCTTCCAAAGCTATGCCCATCGGTATGATAGATTCGTCAGCTATAGGCAATCCTTGAATAGCCATTGGGCTTTGACCCATGAGTGAATAAAGTTTTACTCCATTCAATCCATCAACTTTGTATGCATCGTAAAGTCTATCAAACCCAAATGAAGCGTCAGCTATAAAACCAATAAGGCTTTGATTAGAAAAACCTTCGGCATTAGTAAGTGATAACTTAACTGATTGGATATCAGAGGGTGCAGGCAGTGCCGTTCTGAAATAATTTGCAGAGGCATTGTTGCCAACTACCATCATTTCATCATTGAAATTCAAAGTCCCTGATACTCCACCTGATTTCACAAAAAATCCTTGAGCAGAACCTATATTTCCATTCCAGTCTCCACTTCTTCCACTACCATTGGTTGCAGAACTAACCTCTCCTACAAGATTAACAGTGATATAATCTGCATTGGTTCTTTGCTCCGTATTGGAACCACCATCATCCCATAGATAAATAGTACCTTCAATGTCAGGATTGTTATCCACTCTAATAAGATCCAAATAACTGATCGCAGCTGGATAAGGATTTGATACTAAATTAAATCCTGCATTAACGCCATCACCAGCATCATATTCCAAAGGTATGGACACATTGCCTGTATGAGGAGCACCTGTGAATGTCACATCGCCTGTATAAGCAGAGAAATAAGCATCACCACCTGTTATCGTTTCAGGAGTCGTAACTTCTATGAAGCGATTAGAACTGTAAGCAACAGTTTCGTCATAGCTGTAAACCAAGCTACCTAATGAAGAAGTGCTTGCGCCAACTACTGGAGAACCAACTACGCTGTATTTTCCCGTAGCATCGTTAAAAGTAGTGCTACGATTGAATACATGACCTGCGCCTTCGACACTACCGTAAGTAACTAGAGATGAACCTGATGCTACCTCCACATGACCACTTCCACCTGAAGTAATAACATTACTCAGCACTGTCAAAGTAGTATTGTTAGTCACAGACAAAACTGCTCCATTCTCAAGCGTTAGATCTGCAACAGTTGCATCTGCATTGGAAATAATAGGTTGATTAGCCACAGCCGGAATAGTTACAATTTCTCCCGTTGGTACTGAGCCTTCTGACCAGTTACCGGCTACAGCCCAGTCTGTACTTACTGTTCCTGTCCAGGTATTGTCAGGACCTATCAATCTGATCTCAGCGATTTCAATACTCCCTGTTGTGCCACCCCTTAAACCTTGTACTTGAAATGATGAAAGTGTTCCGGCCCATTTTGCTGCTGGCAAATCGAATATGCGAGTGTAAAATTCTTCTTCAGCTTGATCGTGTTGAATATTGAAAAATTTATTTCCAACACCGGAAGTATTGGGTACAAATCTGGCATTATTGGAAGTTGAAATCGGTACATCAACATTATTCTTTATTCTTATCAGAAAATTTTTGTAATCTGAAGCATTCAGAGATAGTCCTGTTATAGTAAATTTTGGTGTAGCACTGCCTGTACCCCATGTCAAAGTTAGTATACCGTCTTGTATAGTCACTACTTCATCAGTTGTTTGCGTTTCTCCTGAAATTGTCCCAACAGTAATGCCTGTCATGTCACCATCTACATCAAACGTCCAAACCTGCGCTTTACCCCCTAAAGAGAAGGATAGTATAGCCAGAATTAAAAAAGTAAATTTTAGTCTCATAAGTTTAAAAGTTTAGTTTTCAATACCTCAAACCTGCTGAGATTCTTAAGAATTAAAATCCATAAAAAAGGTAGAATAGTTCAATGGAACTCAACGCTATTAGGTCAAAAACGACTCTAATGGGTGCTTTTGGAGTGTTTTTGAGTAAAACGAATTAATCAGTATAATGGGCAAGGCTTGACGCTTTCAACACAGTTTAATTGATAAAAACGACTGTATAGCTATAGAAAAAGGGTTTCGCAAGCTGGTTTCTTCGGTTAACTAACCTCAGAATTCCAGTTACTTCAGCGTGGGAAATGATCGCTAAAAGTAGAACCTGGTATTAAGCCGCACGGAACAAAGAACTATTTAGACGCACGCGCTACTCCACACCAAGATTACTCTTAAATTTTTCGTAATAAGCCTTTGGACTCAAGGAGTAATATTTCTTGAAGGACTTGGCGAAATAATTTGCACTCCTAAATCCTACCGCATAACTAACTTCAGCAATATTGATCCGATTTTGTTCGATTAGAGATGCAGCATGTTTCATTCGGTATGCCAAAATGTAATCATTAGGTGTCTGATCAACCCAGGCCTTAAACTTGACAAATAAGAGGGACCGGCTAATACCAAGCTGATCACATAGAAACTGGATATTCAAGAATTCATTTCCAACATTTTCACGAATCAATTGCACTGCTTTATTCATCATGATCTCATCCATGGAATTAACACTTGGTTCATTATCCTTGAATTTGCCAGTTTCAGAAAACTTCTTTTTTAAATTTTGCTGTGTAACAGTCTGATTCTTACATTTCAGCAATAATTCTTTGATCTGAAAAGGTTTGTTCAAATAATCATCTGCACCAGACTCCAAACCATCATATTTATAAACTAATGAGGTACGAGCTGTCAAGAGAATAAATGGGATGTGACTAGTCCTAATATCAGTTTTGATTTTAGCACAAAAATCAATTCCATTCATTACAGGCATCATAACATCGCTAAGTATCAAGTCAGGCTGTTCGGCCAGTGCTTTTTGGAAACCATCGGCACCATTTTCGGATAATAAAACTTTGTAATGCGGTTTTAATATGCTTTGAATAAAACGCAAAATATCCTTGTTGTCTTCGACGACCAGTATCTTAGTCTTCCCTTCGCCATGTTCTTCAGATGGCAATTCCAGATCATCCAATGGGGTATTTTGCTCGGATGAGGGTTGAACATAAAGAGCAACATCTTCACTATCTCTGAATTCACTAATGATCTCCGTATCATCAAGATGTGCCCTTCCTTGCTGAAAGGTCATCACAAAGCTACTGCCTTTTCCAGCCTCACTAGAAACAGTCAGTTCTCCTTTATGTAGATCCATGAGGTTTTTGGCAATTGCCAGACCAATACCAGAACCTTGTTTGTATTTTCCGACCAACTTTTTCTTAGGAATCTCATAGAATCTGTCAAATATTCTCTCCAAATGTTCTTGAGGAATCCCTTCTCCATTATCAGTGACTATAATTTTGACAATTTCGCCCTGTTGGGTTACATCAACTGATATTTCACCGTTGGAAGGAGTGTATTTAAATGCATTTGAGATCAAGTTGTACAAGACTTTTTCTAGCTTATCACGATCATAGTAAACCCGTATGTCTGGATGATCGGCATGAAAATTAAATGCGGTTTTATTGATCTTGGCCTGCTGATCAAATGATAAAAATATTTCCTTCGCGAATTTGACAATATTACCTTCTGCTGCCTGCAACTTCATCTGCTTGTTTTCAAGCTTTCTGAAATCCATCAATTCGTTTATAAGCTTAAAAAGCTGGTCGGTACTTTTTTTAACTACCAGGAGCTGTCTGAAAAATTTATTAGGTCCTGTGTAATCTTCAATGAGTTTTTCCAAAGGACCAGAAATCAAAGTGAGAGGTGTCCTGAATTCATGAGAAATATTGGTAAAAAACTGTAATTTTTGCTGATTCAATTCCTGCTGTTGGATAAATTCACGAGTCTCCAATTCCAATTTGTGCTGAAGTTCTAATCTCGATTTGAAGAAGTAGATAAACACAATAGTTATACTAAGCACTATCAAAAAATAAAGTAGATAAGCCCAAGATGTAAGCCATATTGGATCTTTTACATTTATCTCAAGGCTTGTAATTTCCTGTGTCTCCACTCCATCATTATTGATACCTTTTATTTCAAAAACGTATGAGCCTCCTCTTTGAATGGTGAAGGAAACAAAAGGATTGCTTGTTTTCACCCAAGAATCATCTAAGCCCAATAAACGATAGGAATAAACGTTTTTTTCTGGATTAATATAATTGGGCATTGCATAGTGGATAGCAAAAATGTTCTGATCATAATCCAGTGTTAGTTCTTTGGTGTACTCAATTGATTGAGTGAGAATACCGCTCGCATCATTAGGGCTTAATGCTTCACCAGATAGATCAAAACCATTTATTACTACTTTGGGGGCATGATCATTTCGAGCTCCTATCGAATTAGGATGAAACACAGTGACCCCAGAAGCACCTCCAAAATAAACCTTCCCATTGTCGGAAAGGAGCTTTGCACCTCTATTAAATTCATTAGGGTAGACACCATCTTTTCGATTAAAAATATGTTGCTCTTTGGTCGAGTAATTAAATGAAACCACCCCCTCTTCTGTACTTAACCAAAGGATTCCACCCTTTGCTTCAACTATCCCAAATACACTAGAAATGCCTACGAGTCCAGCCGATTCCAATTTACCTTCTTTGAGGTAATAAAGTCCGGAATGCAATGTTGCTATCCAAATCTTATTATGCTGATCCTCTATGATATCGAGGATCGTCAGGATGTCTATAGTCCCATCGCCTTTTTCAAAAAATTGAAAATGGAATGTTCGATTATTGTATGATTCAGCTGGTAAAAAGGAAAGTCCAGAGCCAGTTCCCACATAGAGATCACCTGCTTTACTGACAAGCAATGCGCGAACATTATTATAGGTTATTGCCGGGTTCTCATCCGACGCTCCAAAATGCCTAAACAGTTTTTTCCTGGGGTCAAACAAATCCAACCCTGTACTTAGCGTCCCGAGCCATAATTTACCATCAGGTGCCTTATCAATCGAAATGACCCTGTCAGAAGATATGGAATTAGCATCAAAACTGCTATGCTCATACTTCTTTAATTGACCTGATTTCAAATCCAAATGCAGTAAGCCTCGCTCAAAAGTACCTATCCAAAACCGCCCGTTACCTTCATAAACCAGTTCTTTCACTTTAAGGGCTCCTATATTCGGATCTAAGGACGGATCGTCAATCTTAGTAAACTTGTTGTCCACAGGATCGTACACACTAATTCCACTGCCCTCTGTACCAAAATATATCTTAGAATCTTCATCCTGTATGATCTTATTGACAACATTATAGCCCAACTGCGTACCACTACGTTCATCAATTTTACCAAAGTTCATTAGCTTGTCACTCCAGTAATTGACTCCTCCAAAGTAAGTACCTATCCAAATCCCTCCATTTAGATCGGTGAATAATGAACGAATATTATTATCTGTAATACCATCCGGGTTTTGAGGATCATGATGTATTTTATGCTTAAGGGTAAGGCTATCGATGATATTTAAGCCGTCATATGTACCCACCCAAAGTCTATTCGTGCTGTCTACGGTAAGGCACCTTATAAGATCATTTGTAAGCAAATTATTGCTGATTGCTTTGAATGAAACAAAAACATCTTCACCATCCTTTTTCAGAAAAAGTCCATCATCTGTTCCTACCCAAAGATTGCCTGATTGATCTTCGATGATTGCATTCACCCGATAATCCTCATCAGATCCACCTAACTGATACTGTTCAGGTTCGTACTGGCCGTTCTGTTGTTTAGTTAAATTCCAAATACCAGTATTTGTACCAGCCCATATACTTGCATCCCTTTTCGAAGAATACAAGCTCAAAACCATGCCCATATTAGCCTTTAGGTCATTGCCAAAAGGAAAGTGACTAACAATAATAGTATCCTCATTTATCTGTAGAAGCTCGATCCCCAGAGCTGTACCAAGCCATATATCATTCGAATTGGTTTTTAAAATACCAAAAACTCTTCGAGAAACACTTCTGAAATATTTTGCAGAATCTGTTTTATCATCGTAAAGGCTTATTCCATATTTAGATCCTACCCAAACCCCTTTCGTACTATCAACAGATATCGTATAGATATCATTGGCTCCCCGTTGCTCTAAAATATGCTTCTCTCTCTGTATAACCTTTAAATTAATACCGTCGTATCTTAACAAACCATTTCTGGTTCCAAACCAAATCAGACCATTTTCATCTTGATCAATAGAGTTCACTGAATTCAGTGAAAACCCCTCAGAAGTAGGTACTTGTCTAAAAAAATTAAATTGGTTTTGGGCTTCAGCTGATAGGATATGAAACCATAAAACCATCAACATGACGTATTTTACTACAATGCGTAAGTGTGGATTGGAGCTCGTCAACCAAGGAATATTTGTTATAAATCCAATGTTTCCCAAAAAAAGTAAATCCATTATGGTAGGGTATTATAACTAAGTAACCCGAAGATAGCATTTATCATATTAGTGATTGCACTAAAAAATCATAATCCACCTTAAAATTTTACATTAATTAAATTAGCATTTTTTGATGATCCGTAGCTCAGTTTTATCGTAACGAGTATCGTCCGTTTTTTTTCGACCAAAGGGTGATTGGCTTACTTGGAAAATCATCATAAAACCAAACAAATATCAAAAAAGAGTCACAGTAATGGAGAATTGTCTAGATTAAAGGTGATATCGTCCAACCTGACAGCACAATTGCGGGGTATAATTGTTCATCAATTATATTTGATTAAACGCAGTATGTTATGAAAATATTAAAGTCGATATTCGGAATTTTATTCATTCTTTCAACACTATCCGTCCTTGCACAGCAAGCACCACCTCAAGCGAGTTTAGATTCATCACCTCAAGTGATAGTACCACTCAGCCAAACACAAGTATCAGACTCAGCGCTATACTTCAATGGCAATTTGGTAGTCGATATATCAGGCTATGTAGATCAACCAGATTATGATTTTGCGTTTGGCCCGCATATATCACCGCATGGTGACTGCTTAGACTTCTTCGGGAAATATGTTTTTCTAACCTGGTATTATGGTGGTGAGGAAAATCGAAATGTCATGTTATCTAGATACAACAGAGAAACAGGCATGGTCGCTACTATCAAATTTGATCACAGACATACAGGATTTCAAAACAATCCCAACATAGGAGAATCTCACAATACTATTGCCGTAGGTATTTCTCCTTTGGATAGTACCATACACTTGCTGTACGATATGCATGCCTATTCTGACACAAGACCTGCAGATGGCAGCTTAGCCAACGATTATTTTAGGTATCAGTATTCTGCTGTAGGTGGTGCAGTGGTGAGCGATGCTGAGTTTACAAAGAGCCTTTTCAGTCCCAAGCAATTGTTTTTGAAAGAAGGCGAAGACTATAAGGGGCTTACCTATCCCGAATTCTTCCCAAACCTCAATGGTGAGTTGATGGTAAAGATGCGAAGAGGTGGGAATAGTGATGGAAAATTCATGTTTGCCAAATATAATCCGACGGAAGGGTGGTCGACATGGACTGATTTTAACATTCAGGACGCATCCAGTAGTAGTGAGATTAACTATGACTGGGGCTTGTATGGAAGTTTTAAGTACCTAGCTGGAAAAATGCGCATCGGATTCTCTACCAGATACAATATTAGCGATGACAAATATATCTTCAACAATGGTTTTCATTATGCCTATTCAAATGATCCAACAGGAAAATCAGAATGGTTCAATGCTAAAGGCGAGCCGTTCGACTTACCCTTGATTAATCCTGATTTTATAAAAATAAGTGAGCCGGGTGATGAAGTTTCTAGCACCGCTCCCAATACCGTAAGAATCAGCGTTGATGCTGAATGGTCAGTGAATGACCGAGAAGATATTCACTTCATTACGAGGGTCGGCTCTACCAATGTTCATACGTTCAAGAAAAGTAGTGATGCGGAGTTTTCCACGAGCACTGAGTTCCCTGGAGGAAAATTGCTCGGACTGGGCAACAACATGTATCTAGTGAAGCTTGAGAATGGCCGGCCGGTTATTTACAGAGCCAATGGAGGTACCAATGACTGGATAGAAGTCTATAGACAAGAATCGGGAACACAGTATATGTTTGGGATACCCAGAATCCATGAAGATCAACTCTATTATTACTTAATGGAGGATAGAGGAAGTTTAACAGGAGATGCCAACCCCACAGATCTGCTTGTTTACGAACTAAATGATTTAGTGCCGGCAGTTGGATTTTTGAACATTGCGAATAATGAGATCATACCCAAAGGAACAAATCTAACAGTGGAGGCTGCAACAAACGCCCCTTACAATAATCTATCCTTATATATTAATGACGCACTAGTAAGTACGTTGACCGATTATCCTTACTCTTGGTCTGATCAATCATTATTAACCAAACTTGGTGAGCCATCCTATATCCTAAAGCTCGTAGCAACCAATGGAGAAGGAGATAGCATAGCAAAAGAGATAAATATAACAACGGCAGGTCAGTCGGCTTACACCAGTGATGGCCTACCCCATAAGGTACCAGGAGCCGTTCAGTTTGTTGATTATGATGAAGGCGGCTTAGACATTGCCTATTACGATAGATCTGAGCAAGACCTGAGCAAGTACACGTATCGTGGAGACGATAGAGTGGACATGAATCTTGATGGAACCAAAGTAGTGTTTATTCAAGGCGCAGGGGATGATGTTGCGGAGTATGTGGAATACACCATTAATGTGACCCAAACAGCTTTTTATGATCTCAATGTTACGCACAATAAAGCACGTGATGGCGAATTTAACCAGATGACTGTTTCATTCCCAGATGAAGACACAGTGCTTATTGAAACCTTTACAGGTAGGGACGCTCCCACTAATTCTGAGTTTCTCACCGACCTGATGGGAAATGTACTTTTGACGGAAGGCGATCACATATTGAGATTTACCATGAATAGTTTTGGTTTCAATCTGGAGAAATTTGAATTCAGCAAGACTCATGATGCATTCCGTGTCACCTTTAATGATGGCACGAATCAAACCTTCTCTTATTCTGGACCTGATGGAATGGTTCAATTTCCGGATGAACCTACACTTGAAGAGCAAGTTTTTGTGCAATGGATAACTGGTACTGGCGAAGTGTTCGATGCTAATACAGTAGTAACCGCGGACATTGAGGTTTTCGCTCAATGGGAGGATTTGAAATACTATATGATCAACATTACTTCGGAGAATGGTACAGTCTCAGTAAACCCTGATTTGTCAGAATTTCCAATGAACAGTGAGGCAGTGTTGACAGCCACCCCTAATCAAGACTATAAGTTCGTCGGGTGGACTGGAGATATAACAAGCTCAGAAAATCCATTGACCATCACTATAGTTGATAAAGACGTCAATATTACCGCAGTTTTTGAATTGAAAACCTATTTGATCGATATTGCTTCTGAGAATGGTTTAGTCTCCGTGGATCCTGATCAGTCAGAGTTTACAATAAACAGTGAAGTAATATTGACAGCTATTCCTAATATAGGTTATGAGTTTGTCGAGTGGAGTGGTGATGCCACAAGCTCAGAGAATCCATTGATTATCGTCATGGATAAAGATTTCAATATAGTCGCTGAGTTTATAGAGTCAGTTGTTTTGTCAGAGTTGAACGATACGCATGGAGTAAAAATCTACCCTAACCCATCAGATGAACATATTTTCATAGAAGGTGCACCAAAGGGATCAATCATAACACTGGTTGGTTTGGACGGATCTATTCTTAAAACTTTGGAGATCGCTGATAAAAAGGTTAAACTAGATATCACAAGCTTGGATAATGGTCAATACATTTTATTGATTCAGGAATCTGTTGAAAAAAATTACTTTAAAAAGATCATCATTGAATAAACGAGGTTATTGAACCTAAATATTTGAATGGTCTTTGAAAAGCTGTGGAAGTGAGGTCTGGGTTTTGTAAATCCAGACCTTATTTTTTACCATTATATTATAGTTAAGGTTATTCGAATTTCACTTTTAAATATTTCAATCAAAATTTAGTAGTATGTCTTCCTCCTTCCTAGGAAGAATTGAGAAAGTTTAATCACGCAGGATAAAAATAGCGTATTAGGAGAATGGCCTCATTATGTGGTACTCAGCGATTAAACATACTAATCACAATACCATTCGGTTCAGGAGTCAGTACCTCCATTGAATTCAGGACTGTAGCTTCAATCAAAATCACGCCAATACTCGAACAGTAAAGCTTTATTTAAAATACTTCTACGACCCTTTATCAATCCAATCCAAAGTCTATTTGTACTGATGCCAGTTACGGAAGCTAAGGAAATTATCAAAAGCAAGAAGTATATCAGATAATAATCTACATCTAGCACATATCTTTTCACAAAAAGCAGAGAAAGAAGTGGAAAGAATATCCTTTTGGTTCCCAAAACCTTTACTAAAATGATTAATAAGATATACACTTCGTGCGGTCATTAAAAAACCGAAAATGACAAGCCGATACAAACAAACTCAACTACGATATCAATCTAAAAATGCAATGGAAGCTCTTTGAAACCGGTTGTTTTAAAGCCCAAGACAATAGAATTATCCAGCGACCCAATCGGCAATCTGGGATGTCCTAAAGCGCACATAAGAAAACAACTCAGATCGGAAAATGGATGACGCACCGGTCCAGAAAACGCTGCAATGTTGAAGTCACTTTTACCATAATCACAATATAGGTTTTAGAAGGTTTATGCTCGGGGGAATCAATAAAGTGGAAATTCGATCAGGATTGCTAGCAATAGCACTAAACCTAAACAATAAATCCGGTTGACAATATTGTTCATGACTCAAATACAAACCAAATCTACCATGCAATCAAAATGAGTTAATCAGATCAATTTATTCTCATAGATATCTCTAACAAAAAAAGAAGCTGCCCTTCGGGACAGCTTCTAATTATTGCAGGGATTTAATCCTACCGCCTTAGTTCAAACAATTATTGTTTTAGCATTTTTGTAGAGAATACTCCATCACCTGTGAAAACCTTGATGAAATATAGACCTGATTCAAGGTTAGATACATTGATCGTAGACTTTTCTGATCTTATGACTTCCTGACCATCCAAAGCGTAAATTCTAACTTGTCTTATATCATCATCACCTGTTATGGTAACTGTATTGATCGCTGGATTAGGATAAAGAACCAAAGCTCTTTCAAGATCTATAGAAAGCGGAGGACACGCATCTCCTATACCATCACCATCAATATCCTCTTGACCTGGATTTGGTGTGCCTGGGCAATTATCCTGAATATCAGGTATGCCATCACCATCAGTATCAGCAGCACCAACACCGGCAAAGTCAATATCTATTGGTTCGGTGTTGAGGGCAAAAATATGATCTGTTACAGCCTCTCTGTTAGCTTCCCAAGCTGCTTTAGCTGTAGGAAACCAGTTTAGATCTCCCAAAGGCACATTCACCTCCAATGCTCCTGCAAGCAACTCTTCGCTAGTATAAGTACCATTAAATACAGGCCAAGCATTATTTTGTCCTACATTTCCATCAAGATCCCAAAAATACTGAGGAAGATCAGCCGAGGCTGGTAAATTCTCAGGATTTGGATAGGATAAACCATCTCTTAAGAAAACAACAAACCCCCACTCAGCATAATCTGCTGACTTATCATAGATTCTAGAATCTGACCACAGAGGATCAATATCGTAGCTAATTTCGCTGTATTTGAAATTTGGAAACTCTGCTGTATTGAAAATAAGCGATTCTTTAGATCTTGCTCTTGCAAATTCTAGTGAGAATGCAGGGTTCGGATCTTCGGCAGCTTCCCCCTGGAAGTTACCAGTCCAATATGCTTCGGGAACATCTTCATTCCAGAAAAATGGTTGAAAAAATGCAGGCTCCAAGCCTTTCAGTTGTAAGGTGTCATTCCATTTATTCATTACATCGTACCATGCTGGCATTTTATGTGTAGAATTATGGGCAAAAAAGTTGATATCAGTAAGGGCATTAGCACTAGACAATGTATCAGCCATTACTATAGATCTTAGTGGATAATTCGGATCTTCCTGAGGGCCAGGTTGTCCAACTCGCAATGGAATCGTACTGCAATCAAAAAACAAATTGTTTGTTACGAAAGTGGAGTCGTTTCGCACTGTCCCAACCAATTCAGCCCTTTGTCTGATGATGGTATTGTGATTTAGATAAGTAAAGCCATGATTGAAATTACCTCTCCAGCCAACCATAAAAACAGGCCCAAAATCTACGAATGTATTATTTTCAATCCATAACTTTTTAAGTGGTTCATCTCTGGGCAATACAATAAAGTTACCACCACCTTGAGCATTCATATTTCCACTTCTTAGCCATATACTATTTGTAAGGTACAACTCAGCATCTTTCACCGTGTTTCCGTATTGGAATTGAAAGTTTCCAGCACCAGCCGGATCAATCACACAATTATCAACTCGAACTATTGAGCCGTCAGAGGTGATGGTTGAAACTCTTACTCCTAATTGCCCTTCAGAATTCGCATTCATTAGGTACAAATTTTTAAGGGTCAAATTTCCGCTAATAGTAAAAAGCCTGGCCAATGTAGCACCGCCAGCATCAGTTCCGACCTGAAGGGTCGGTGCATAGTCAGAATTAGCCTCAGGAAAATGAATATCAATATCATCACCAACGATATGAATATCACCCTCAATTAGCAATATGTTACTTGTAGTATAAACACCATTTGCTGCTAATTTGTAGATACGCGTATCACCAAACTCTGTAATAGCTGCATCCAGGGTTCCTATTCCAGACGCGACTTCAACCGTGTCTCTAGCTTGCCCAATGGTCGTCTGGCATGTAATGAATACCAATAGACTCAAAAAGTAGTATTTCTTCATAATTATTTAAATTTTAGTTTTAAAATTATAGTTGTAGTTGTCATTTATTTAAAATCTATATCGTAACCCGAGTTCTGCATTTGTACCATAACTAACCTCGTTTGTAGGTCTTGGATCACCTCGTAATGATTCACCCTCAACGAAGTTGGTCAGGTTACCAAAGTTTCCAAGGAGTTGGAGTGTCCCTGGTAGCTTCTTGAATGGGAACTTGTATTGGATTTGTAGATCCAATCTTGAAAAGTCTCTTACTAATTCGTCTCGTAACGGATTGTTTTGATTGATACTATTTATATTGTCCCCATTATATTGGTAAGAAAGCCATACATTGAATCCAGCATTCTCAAAACCAAGGGATACATTTCCTATATGTCTGGGTTGATCTACCATTCTGTCTTTCAAAACCTCATCTTTCCGTATGGTTATAGGAAATCTGCTACCCTCTGGAGTAACTTGTTCAGTAGATGATCTATTATACACCGTCTCAGATCGCGTATAGGTATAGTTAACGTTCAAAGTGAAATAATTAAAGGGCTTTGGTAAATAATAAAATGCAGTTTGCCATTCAAATTCCGCTCCGGCGAGGTATATATCATAAGGATGATTTTCAACAATTGACATATTCACCACATCATTAGGTCCAAACCAAGGCTCGACCACAGGATCCGAGGATACTCTTGGATAATTTCTTGTCCAAATCTTATTTTCCACCGTTTTATAAAAACCATTCACCGAAAACAGTCCAATCTTATTTCCATGAAATGTCACCTGAGCATCAAAACTTTTCCAAAGCTCCGTTTTCAACGCTGGATTCCTGGTTTTAAAAGTACCTGGCGTATCTTGTGGATCTGCATAAATGTTTGGAGTAATTTGACCATAACTTGGTCTGTTGATAGAATGAGTATAAGATAAATGGATGTACATCCAATCAGTTGGTTTAATCCTTGCATGTATCATAGGAAGGAAAAAATTATCTATTCGATTAGCACTGGAATCGGATCCGACAACAGCTTCATTGTAATAAGGCAAACCTGTATCAAAAGGCTCTGCTGCAACAAGCCCATTCAATTCAGCGTCAGTGCGCTCAAAACGAACTCCAGGTAAAAACATAAATTTCTTACCAAAATTCAATTCAGTCATGATGTATCCAGCATAGTAATCTTCGGTAACATCTGTGTTGTTATAAAATGAATTTTCTACGTTTTGAACGTAGCTAAGCCGTTGGAACGTTCCGCCTGTCAGCTCCTGAATTTTGGCATCACCAAGTGCAAACACTGAATCAGACCAATTTTCCCACCATCGGCTGGTTTCTTCCAATTTCTCTAAACTGTATTGCTGCTGTAGAAGGTCTACAGGTGATTGTCCATCTTCAAAGCCCTCCAAAGTATGCTGATAATCTCCTCCATCTTGTGAGGGATGAACCACTAATTCAGGGAACTTATCATACCAGTATTGGTAATTTTGTCTACTCATGTTCATACTTCCCTGAATAGCACTGCTCACCTGACTTGTTTTCCTTATACGCCCCCCAGCCTTCACATATCCCTCAATAAAACCAAGGTTAATGGGTAATTTCAAATCGATATTGGCGGAAATCTCTTCACGATCACTTATACTTTCGCGTAAGCCAAAACCACCCTTTCTGTAGTCCTGTGGGCCGAGATTCGTCCCATCATTAAATCTGGATATTATTGCCCTCGGATCAATGGTTTTGTTTACCGCAGTATCTGCTAGCTCTTGCAGAAATGCAGTGTTACTATCAGGTATAATACTAGTGAAGCCCCAATTTCTTCTGTTCAAGCTTTCACTCGTTCTGGTAGAATAGGTTGCTCCATAATTTACTTGTAGTTTATTCAATCCAGGAATAGTTGTCTCTCCACGAAATGCTAAATGCAAATTCTTTTTTTCGTCAGTTGGATCGAGTACAAAACTTCTGTTCTCTGATGCAGATCCTCCCGATAGGCCGCCAATTGATCTTGATTGAACACGCTCTGAAAAATTTGCCCAGGCATATATGCCATTGAACTTTAGTCTGGTAAATTCTCCCAGATCATAATCCATCGTCAAGTTCAATGATCGTCTTGTATTGACACGTTCATTCCAACTTAAATTCACGTTACTTGGTAAAAATTTATCTACTTCATTACCATTGTTGAAATAACTGACACTCAGAATTTCAGAACTTCTGTTGGATTGTTCTGCTACCCCAGTGAAGGATAAGCCAAGCTTATCATCGAAGAATCGATTACTTACCTGACCCACGTATTTATAAATATTATTGGCTTCAGATTTCGTATTGTAGCCCCCTTGCACTAACACATTAGCATGGAACCCTTTACGGATTCTAGCGCTACTTAAATTGATAGCTCCAGCCACTGCGGTACCCTCCATATCTGCTGTGATGGCCTTATAGACTTCAGCTCCAGAAATGGCAAATTGTGAAATACTACTTAGTATTCCCTGTCCACCAGCTACATTGACACCATCTACGGTCACGTTAGTATATCCAGGAGACAAACCTCTAACCGCTAATTGGTTTCCTTCTCCCCCACTACGGCTCACGGATATTCCTGGGAGCCTTCCTATGGCTTCTACAGCATTCGCATCAGGGTTTTCTTGAATTCTATTGGATGAAACAACATTAACCAACGTGTTAGAATTGATTTGTTGTTGCTGGGCTGCTATTTGTCCTGCTGCCTGCCCAGTTATAACGACTTCATTTAGAGCAGTGGTGTTGGGCTCGAGCTTAACTGTAAAATTTCTTTTAGATCCTATAGGGATTTCCTGTGGATTATAACCCACAAAAGAAACAACCAGGATTGCTTCTTCACCGGGAACCAATAAGCTAAAATTACCATCAAAATCAGCAAGCATACCGTTGTACTCTCCCTTAATCTGTATGGTCGCACCAAACAATCCCTCGCCAGATTCCTGATCAATAACCGTTCCTTCAACTCTTATTTGCTCAGATGATGTTTGTTCCGAAGTTTGAGCAGAAGCTAAAAATGGAATTAAAATCACTATTAATGAATAGTAAATTTTTGATTTGGCAGCAAAGTAGAATTTCATCTCAATACGCAACTTTTGCGTTAGCTGTATCAAGCTATTTATAACTCTCACCATTTTCATTTTATTCATTATTGTCATTGAATTAAATTGATGCTTAGGACAAATTAAGAATTACGATCACACTTTATTGTCTAAAAAATAGGTGATATCGTCCAAAGAATCCTTAAAATTGAGAATAGCATGCGATATAGCCAGAAAACTGCATTCACTTTGCTCTAATTAGATAATTCACTCAATCTTGGATTTACAGATAACCTAGAAGTTTTTACCCAAAGGCTTATATCCTTACCATAACAACTAAAAATAAATATCAATGTCCCAATCATAATATAGACCACACACCATGATGAACTTATCACGACGGGATGATTTGTCCTTATCAGCGTGTTATACTTAAATTGTGGTGTGATAAAATTGAAAATATTTTATCCCAACAATCTGTTGACTATTAAACTTAAATGGACCAGCAGCATCATTCTATTTCTAGTCACAACCATCTCATTAGCCATATAGGTTTACAACTCCAATACCTAAGGCTCATTTATCAAATCGGAAGCTATCCAACTCCATGAAGTCATCATTGCTCCCTTTGAAAAGCAGACATAAATTCAAGGAAGAGGCTTGAATTGTTGCTTTTGCATGTTCTGCTCCTCTTTTGACTTTTACTGTAACAAGTAATTTACCTTCTGGGCAATCTTCCCTCAACTCGATTCTTCCTTTGCCATGAGCTTGCAAATACATAGTGATTTCCGAATATTCCTGTAATCCATTAATATTCGGAAAGATGAGGTAGTCCCCATCATCAATGTCCCCAATGGAAAACCCTCCATCTGGGTTTTCCCTTTTTACCGTACCTGAAGCCTCAAAGTAATCCTCAGCTTCTATTCTTCCTTTACCTGCATCATAGTTTCCTACTCCAGTCAGATCCACCCTCATGGGAGCGATCTCTCCATTTTCTTGTAGTGAATGTAGCTAATGAATGTATCCCGAAAATACCTATTGCCCGTTTGGCTGATGTCGCAATAAGCAAAGTAGCTCTGGTTGTGCCAATCAAAAATGGAACCGTGCCTGCCTTGCAAGGGACCTGTCGGCCATGTTGGGCTTTCCAGTCCTTCTCGAAAACTTAGGCTATCAGTAAGGGTACCTTTGTACTCATAAGGGCCATATAGATTATCTGAGCTAGCATAAAAAACGCCCCATGATAAATAGCACTTCCCATTTCTAAAATGTAAAAACGGCTTGTCATCCGTAGGCCTTTTATCATTTTGTCCATCGAGGTTATAAGGACCTCTTGGGTTATTTATGACCACCTTTCTGGGTGCTTCGGCCAATGATATCATATCTTCATTCAATTTAGCAATGTAGTAGTCCCAAACACCAAATACGATGTAAAATTCCCCAGCATCATCCTGCACAAGACCCATGTCATATTCGTCCGTAGGTGTCATTTCGGTAGTCAGAAGGGGCTTACCCAATGGATCTGTCCACGGCCCTTTTGGAGAATCTGCCACCACGACACCTGCTTGCTAATTACCTTCTGAAAAGTACCAGTAGAATTTACTGTTTCGTTTGGCGATATCTGTAGCCCAGCAGGAAGAAAATGGCCTTCCAATGTAAGTATCTTCAGGTTTTAATACCGATTCCAAGTCCCAATTAACGAGATCATCTGAAGACCAAAGCCACCAATCTTCCATAATAAATTTCTCATTGTTGATCGACTTGTCATGCGAGGCGGATAGGTAGGCCTTTCCATCAATGACCCGAATATGCGGATCATTTGCGCCTTGATTAAGGATAATAGGATTTTGACCAACTGACAGAAAAGATATAAACAAGAATAATTGAGAGAGGATAACAGCTCTCTTTTTTAGATCATTCGCCTTATTTAAATACCGAAAACCATAAGGATGTGTCATTTGATCTGTTTTTATTTAGCTGAGACAAAGCTGCAAATGAGGTAAGCGGGGCAACCGGATTTTCTCCCGACAACTACCCTATTTCGAACCCTGCATTTCATACATTTCTTTACCAGCAAGTAAGAAAGCCCCTGTGGCGTAAACATGAGATTCTTCCTCTTTAAAAGGATAGGGATCTCCTGCTACCTGCTGCACATAACCTAGCCGACCTTCTGCATTCACATTATTGCATAATGCTTTCCAGGCTTTCTCCACTGCAGGTTGGAAGCTCCTATCGACAAGCCCTCTGTTGATGCCCCAAGCCAAGCCAAATGTATAAAACGCAGTGCCACTTGACTCTCCCTGATCGAGATATTCTGGGTCTATCAGACTTACTCGCCACATACCATCTTCATCTTGTAGAGACAGTAACTTGCTAGCCATTTCTTTATAAAGCTGTTCATACTTAGGCCTTGTCGGAAAGTCATCAGGTAATTGAGTAAGAATCCTCGCGAGGGCAGCTATCACCCAACCATTTCCTCTGGACCAAAATATTTGCTTCCCATTATCACTCCTTCTTTCAAAATAACGATCATCTCTGTAAAAGAGTGAATCTGCTTTTGAATACAAATAATCCGTCGTAATCCACCATTGGTGATCCATGTAGTCCAAATATTTGGTCTCCCCGGTCACTTTCCACATTTGCACAAAAGAAGGAGGCGCCATGAATAGTGCATCGCACCACGACCACCATTCTTCTTTATGTGGGCTACCCATATACCTGACATCTGTATTTTTTTCATATGGCTGTGCCAAATGAATATCCAAGGCCCATTGTGACATCTTTATCATCTCCGGATCGTGCTCCATACCGTAAAGCCATGCCCAGTTGTCAATCACAGCCAGCCTATCCGCGTGGAATATGTCATCAACGGGTTTCCAATTATTGGCCTGACCGATATTGACCATCTCGGCCTTGTAACGTTCTTCTTCCGTGAGTTCATAAAGCGCTCTGAGTCCAGTATATAAAGCAGCATAGTGCCAATTGATAGGAACTTGCATTTTGTGCTCATAACGCGGATTTGATAGCTGCCAATCTGCTGTTTGACGCATGATATTAACAATTGATGATGGATCTAATGGGTCTTTAACCTTTGGAGAAACAAGGTTTACTTTTATCGCTGTATGAAACCTGTCATTAAAGCTCTTACTGAACTTTTCCAAATGTTTGATCCCGAAATGATGATAAACTGAATTTTGCATCCACATCACCTGAAGTGGATTATCTGCCTGAGCATTCCTTACCGCAAATGGTCTCACATTATCTTTAGTAGAACCTTCAGTAATTTGATCTACTGCCCAAGATTTGCCTCCATTCTTAGTTGCCCACTTTTCTATTTCAAAGTATTTCTGACGCTTGACCGAGAGGTACATTGTATTAGGATCTTCATGATCGATACTCAAGCCTCCACTATAGTTTGGTTCTAATTCATCCACTCCTTCTGGTGTTTGAGGAAACCATCCACCTGAGTTTATCAGATCTTGATTTATCCACTTGCTCCCATCCCAAAATGCGCGAGCATAGATATGATTGTTATCATCCGGGTATTTTGCATAAGCAATAACTGGTCTACCATCGGTAAATTGAGCAATGTCCCAATTCCAAGCCTTAGCATTTCCTTCCTTGGCATTATAGACGAGATCAGCTTCCTCAGGTTTGATGGGATCACTTCCCAACTCCTTGATTTTGGAACCATCAGCCTTGTAGAAAGTACCGCCTTTCAGATAGAAATAATAAATGCTGTTTTCTTCCTCTTTTCGGGGGTGTCCGTCTGTGACTGTAAAATGAATTCGATCTACCCCGTCGGAGTAGATCTTAGTGTAGGGTCTTCTAAAGCTATAAATCGGATCAGGCATAAAAAACACCTTCCCTACCAACCAAGTCGCACCATTATCTTCCGAAGTAGAATAACTTGGCTTGCCATCCACACCACGCCAGAAAAGATATATGCGTCCACCTTCACTCGATAATTTCACCGGGTTAGTATAAGTCTGCGTGAAACTCATTTTACCCTTGAAAGCAGGATCGTTGAGAAGTAGTTCTTTTGTCGGCTCCCATGTTTCGATGGATTCTGGCAATGTCGCTTTTGCTAAATAAAGTGGCTTTGGCCCCATGGTATGGGTATTGAAGAATAACAGCAGCTTTCCTTCTTCATCGAAAAGCAAGGAAGGGTTGTCATGATCATCTATTTCCAGGTTGTCATAAACAACTTTGGACTGAATCTCCTTAGTATCATGGTCATAAAAACCTACATGAATGTCGCCATAATTATCTACCCAGCCAGAATACGTTCTTCTGAATTGTCCCTCGTAATAGACTGCACGCGGATCAGAAAACCAGCACCATGCACCATTGAAAGTAAATGATTGATATTCTTCAGATGTCAGGCTTATACTCTTGGATATTTTGCTTTTGGCAAAAGTCTGTCCATCCACCGAAAACGCTGTGGCTAGTAAGCCTAAAAGAAGAAACACACCAAAATAGGATTTGATTTGGTATAAATAACTATTCATCTGAAAACCCTTTAATATCTGCTTTAATGATTTCATTGACTAAAAATTGATTTGTCCTTCTATGAAAAAACTGAACTCAATATTAGGTTCAGTAATAAAAACCCAAAAAAAGGCGGCCCAATGGCGAACCCGCGGGCACTACGCTTCGCAATGCCCATCCTTAGTGATCTTCTGTATTAATGCTCCAAGGTTTTTGTATTTTTATCTCCAATTCTTCTTCGCAAAGTGGCGTTTGAATTTTTCTTACTTGTCTCTTTACAGTTTTGATATTCTCAAATTAAGCGCAAAGCAACTTTCGAATCGTCTCAAAAACTGGCGTTTTAGTCCATAATCGCTTTTGATTACACTCAATGAATATAAAAGAAGGATATATTAATTTCTTGTCGGCATCCAATGATTAGAAAATCAGCCTTACTATTTCCATAGATTAGTGCGTATTCTTAATTGAGTTTGTAAACAGATACGGGCCCAAACAAACCCGAGCGTTGTAATTTACTATTTGCCTTATACGGGTTGACAGGTGACCATGTGGTTCTTTCGCTTTCAGGTAAATGCTGATCCCCAATCAATCGGTTCATCCAATTATTGACTACTTCGACGCGCAAAACATTTTCGCCTTCTTTGACCGAACCGGAAATATCCAAAGTGTATGGTGCAGTCCATACCCCTCCCACGTAGGTTTCGTTTAAGTAGACTTTAGCCATGGAAGTAAGATTACCAAGGTCCAACATGACCTTTTCATTTGATCCCTTTCCTAAACTGAAAGTTGTTTGATAATCCGCAGTTCCTGAATAATATCGGATTAAGTCATCTTTCGATAATGTCCAATCAATTAACTGATCAAATTTTACAGTTTTCTCTCCTTGTATAGCATCTTCAAATGAAACCTGCCATGGTCCCTTTAAGTCAATAATGCCACGAGGGTTAGGATAATTTTTGTCAAGACCCTTAGTTTCCGTTTTCTTAGCTTCTTTCCTAAAAACAATGAATACACTTTCATTCGGCGCAAGTCGTAGTGGAACGCTTGTAATCTTGTCATTCATTTTAAAAGCCGGAAGAGCACGTGAATAGCCAGTTGTAGCCTCCCAAAGCTCCGGTTGCATGCCTGTGATTCTAAAAGCTGGGTTAATAACCCGCATGCTGTCAGTTTGATTGGAGAGGAAATAAATCTGAATTTCCCCAAGATCTCTATGGCCGTAGTGAATGGAATTATCCTCTGGAAGCTTACAGTCAGGAACTAACTGTATTGACTCAAACACTTCTTTCATAGTCATACCACTCATGATTTTCCCCTTGCCAAAAGCCCTTGATTTTACAGCCTCATCATCTACCTCTCCCCAAAGTTCAGCAGCCATTCGAGCCACATTTTCATCTGCCAATGGTTGATTTTTACCACTCGGTGAGCGTGTGACCTTAGATCCTAAAATGATCCCTCCCTGTGCTATAAGAGATTTAATTTTGTCCAAAAGCTCTGGGGTCATTGTTTCCCTCTTTGGCAAAACCATCACATGGTATTGAGTGCCGTGAGGTAACTTAAGCAGCCCATCCTCCACAGTCATGCTATTAAGAATTACCTCAGCGTTGATGTAATCAAATTCATAGCCTATTGGCAATGGCGGATCAGTAGTACCCGTCATGATCGGCGCATCCTCGCCAATGAAATAAGCTACATCTGCTACATTCAGACCCTGCTGAAGCATGAAATTGGTTCGTTTCAAATAATCAATAAAAACATCCAATTGTGTGAACCACGTATTTTTCCTATTGAATGGGTTGCCAAACCAGGCATTGATACCGGGGTTTTTATCATCATAGGGTTGATGTATAAATACATGTAGTAAGGTATTATTGATACCTTCTGCGAAAAAAAGATCCCCTCTTGACTTCATATCTGACGGGCTTCTGCTAAATGACTTTCCACCACAAGTAAAAGATTCTGCGGATATTTTAGTTTTTCCATAAATATGCCCGCAAGAGGTAGCCGCTCGATTTTCTATATTTCCCAAATTACCCTCGCTCCAAAACTCTCCACTGATCTCATCTGATTGTCCACCATACTGGAGGAACTCACCTGGAAAACCCCAATGCCCATAGTTTTCAAGCCAAGTAGTTAACCCATGCTGATGGCTAATTTCACGTAACCCTCCTACATAGTCATAGGCCACCCTATCAGCAACTAAGCGCCTGACATCCCAAAGAAAGCGATCAGATGCTTGCTGACTTTTGACTACAAGCCCCTCAAACGTTGGCAAAAAAGGAACTGGATCATATCCATAAACATTTTCGAACGATTCTAGAAATCCATCGGTAAAGTTCTGGCCACCTTTTTCGTAACTATCCTGAACAACCACCTTAAAGGTTATTCGATCTTCTTCGGGGACTCTCTTGAGTATCTCTCCGATATGCCCAAAAAAATGCTTTTCCACATGGTCCTTGCTCATCTTATCCACTTCAAATCCTGTAGCTTCTGGAGAGGCCGGACTGTTTTTTACACCCGTTGGAGTCATTCCGGTACGTAGTACAATCCATTCTCCTTCAGGGACATCCCAAATGAGCGTTCCGTCTTGATTAAGATACTCGGAGATGTCTATGACTTTTGAAGGGTCGATAATTGTTTCAGGTTCTTCAGGCTCATTTTGTTTGTCCCAGTTATAATCATTGAATTGAGGCATAGGTGTCGGATGCATCTTAGCTAAGGACTTTTCGGCATAGTTGCCTAGCACAACCTCAGAAGAAATCGTAATCTCATTAAGTTTGGGGTTGTTGTTCGCTTTTGTCGGCCAATTAGTATGCTCTTGATAATCAAATACAAGTCTGAATCTTTTAGAGGTTATTTCCTCAAATGATACCTGCAGAGGCGCCAATGGCTTGAAACCTACTTCAAGATCAAACTTGGTCCGATCTATTTCAAATTTTTTGTGCGTTTGGTATTCACCTTGATCATTTTTGACTTGTAAACTCACCATGGCATAGATTGGAACAGCAGCGTACTGAATCGTCATACTTCGTGCTGTGAAAGCATTGTTTGACGTTATTTCAATGACTAAATCTTCTGATGTCGGAAATACCACACCCGTGGAAGGATTCGCATCTATGAGGTTTTTTAAGTCTGAAACAGCTGGCACAGACAAAATATCCAACTGATCCCCTTCTAAAACAAGGCCCTTGTATTTTGGTACTGGAAATGCCAATACCTTCACATCTTGGAAAAGCTCGTTTGGTCTTTCAAGTTTGCCATTAAACAGAGCAGGGCCACTAATCTTTGTTTGAGAAGCGCTAAGGTACCGCATGGCATTTTCTGCTTTTACCCATGGGCCTCCTGACTGGCTCCAACCTGGGGAGTTGAAAATCCCAATTTCTATACCTAGCTCAGTAGCTGTTTTTAAAGTGAGGTGAATAATCTCCCACCACTCCTCGCTGAGCATTTTGACTTCCCCGTAAGGAACGTTATCCAATCCAATATTACCAATGAAAGCTCTGTTAATACCGACGCTTTTCATGGCTTGTAGGTCTTTGACTACACCTTCTTTCGAGATATTATCAGAAATCCAATACCAATACACACTTGTCTGAATCGAATCTGGAGGTAATTTGAAGCCTTCATTTAATTTATCTCCCTCTATGGTGTTAGACCGACTGCAGCCTAAAATCAATAGGAAAGTTGAAATTAAGAGGATTTTAGAGATGTGAAAACAACTTCTAATGAGCATATAAAATTTGAATGATAACCTAGTAAAAATACTTGAATGAAGATAGCTCGAGTGAGGTATTTAAAGATTTAAAAAAAGGGTAGTATCATCCAGATAATGATTTTCCTTGACTCATTTTAGACATTACTAATGTAAAAAATCAGCTTCTAGCTAATTGTTTTGACAACTTAATAAAACAAGTCAAAAAACGAACTTAAGAAACTTAAATAATTTAAAACTTCAACACTGGATAATCATTCCAGCGAGCGATTTTATCCTCATACAAGGCATCCAAAGACATCTGTACACATTTAGCAGTTTGTGCACCAGACATAATATCTGCATAGATTTTCTCACCTTCGATGATAGATAGATAGAACTGTTCCAAAGCTTGAAGCGTACTATCATAATTATTGGCTTTTATAGGTGCACCTTGTCCTTGTTGCCATGCCTGAGCAGTAGCACCACTCACACCATCTACGAAAGTTGTTTCTCTTTCGCTTTTTTCCAGAAAAATATTAGCGCGACTAAGACCCAAATCGATTGTGCCCTTGCTTCCGAGTACCTTAATCTGATAGCCATTGAAGCTATTGGTCGTGGTACACATGAAGCTCGCATCTACTCCTGACGGGTATTGATACTGTAAATGAATGTTATCAAAAGTCTCTCTCCCATCTTCCCAATGATCAATCCCCCCGAATCCTGATATTTTTTCAGGCATTTCTTTAAGAACGCGATTGATAAAATCGATCTGATGTGAACATAATTCTGCAGTCAATCCTCCAGAATACTCTTTGTACATCCTCCAATTGATCATCCGCTCCCATTTAGGATCGGGTACAGGCCTTCGCCAGTCACCACTTCTATTCCATTGACATACAAACCCTGTGATATCGCCGAGGTAGCCAGATTGGATAATTTTTTCTACTCTCTGATATAGATCGGAACTATTATACTGATGACCTGTTTGGAAAACGAGATTTCGGGTGTTTTTATATGCATCCAAAACCTGCTGTGTTTCAGCAATTCCTTTGATCAGGGTCTTTTCACAATACACATGCTTTCCTGCCTTCATG
>CAYGTD010000003.1:25070-45143 GCA_964352725.1 uncultured Roseivirgaceae bacterium | reverse complement strand
TAGCAGGAGGATTTTTAGTCATCATCACTTTGTTTGCAGGCTTATTTAGTTTTAGAGGAGCTGTGGACGCTCAGCTTCCAGACTGGTTTGCAGAAGCATTGCGTGAAGACAGAAAATCACTTTTAATAAAGAGTGCATTGAGAGCTTTATTGATAGTTGTAATCGGGGGAACAGGTATTTGGGCATTTATCAATCAAAAATTAAAAGCTCAACAAGTTTTAATTGGTTTTTGCATCATTGTTTTCATTGATAGTTTTTCTCTTTCTAAAAGATTCTTAGGAGAAGAAAAATTTGTTAAAAGTCCTAAAGCGGAATTCTTCAAAATGACAGACGCTGATAAGGCAATTACTCAACAAGCTGGAAATGGCGAACGTGTACTCAATCTTCAAAATCCATTTAATGAGAACAGAACATCCTATTTTCATGAATCAATAGGTGGATATCATGGAGCTAAGATTAGGCGCTATCAAGACTTGATTGATCGTTGTATCCAATCAGAAATGCAAAGCGCAATTCAGTCACTGCAAAGTCAGTCATTAAACTTCTCTAATCTCCAAACTTTGAATATGCTCAATACCAGATTCATGTATGCTGGCGCAGACAGAAACGCCGTATTTACTAACAATTTTGCCAATGGGAATGCATGGATTGTTTCTGAGGTGATCCCTGTAAATTCGGCAGATGAAGAGATTGCACAGGTTTGTAGTATTGATACCAAGACACAAGCCATTGTTGATGTTTCAAAATTTGTCTTGCCCAATACAAACGGAAACGGAGTAATTGGACTGACAGAAAAGACACCAAACAAATTAGTTTATTCCGCAGATATCAATGGTGCTAATGCGCTAGCAGTCTTTTCTGAAATCTATTATCCAAAAGGATGGACTGCTAGTATTGATGGTGAGGAAACGAGTATTCTGAGAGCTAATTATGTCTTGAGAGCTTTAGAAATACCTCAGGGAAATCATGAAATCGTATTTGAGTTTAAGCCTTCATCCTATTTCGTAGGTAATACTGTAATGTTGATTAGCTCTATATTAGTCTTGCTTGTTTTTGTTGGAGGAAGTGTATTTGAGATCAGAAATCAATTAAAGTAAATCCCTACTTTTCATTTTAGTCATCATTTCAGTTTTAAATACATCATGATTGATGGTTAAAGGGATTTTGACTAAGTAGATTTTCTTCATTTTAGCAAATACAGAATTTAAAACAGATTGATTTTTTTCTAGCATTGCATCAACAGTTAAGGTGGGTTTTTTATCACTAATTTTGGAGTTATACTCATGCCAAGCTATATGGTCAAAATATACTCCATACTCTCTAGAGATCACTTGCTGAGTCAATAGCACAGCTTTCGCTACATCTATTTCTTCAAAGATTAATTGATCAACATTTGATTTGGAAAGGATGAGATAAGAATCTACTGGTACCCCCTCTCTTATAGCATCTCCATAAAAAATAACAGGACTCATACGCCTACGCACATACTGGCTGCCTCTTTTCGAATGAACAAAAAAATGGAGTCTATTCAAAAGGCTAGTTCGTTTGAAAACTTCTCCTTTAAGTTTCTTATTGCCAACTATATTATATCCATAAACTTTAGGATAAGCTAGGTTAGGATGAACTAGTCCATCATCAGTCACTATTGAAATATCATCAGCTAAAAAAGAGGCCTGATGATTCCTACAGAGTTCAATTTCCAATGATGTTTTACCTACTCCTCCTGTTCCTCCAAAAAGGATTGATTTACCTCCTTTGGTTTGAACTGCGGAACTATGCACAACAGCTAATTTTTCAAAATGAAATCCTAGAGGTACTAATATATATTCATGAAACCATTGACCAATGGCTTCCTGATGACTAGTAAATTGAATATTCAGGCATTTTATTAGAAGAGATCTTAGCTGTGACGATTTCTTTATTACAAAATCTATTTGCTTAATATTTCCATTATTAAAAGTATACCTAATGACTGTTGGCTTCATAGCAAACTCAATCCCATTCTCCAATAGTTGATGGATAGAGGGATTACTATTTACAACTACTTTTTCATCTAATTCTTCAAGATAATTTATCTGAATATCAAAGGGTTCTTTGGTATTAGGATAGATAGAGAGTTCATCATGTAAAATCTTGCCTTCTAAACTATCAATTGTATTGACCTCAACTACTTTTCCAAAAATGATATATCTATTATTCATGTATTCAAGAGATCAGTTGATCATAAAAATGAGTATAATTTTTACTTGCTATAAAAAAGGATTCAAATTTAGTTCTTGCTCCATCTCTTAAACTCTCATCCTTCAAAATTTTACTAATTCCTAAAACTGCTTCTACCAGAGAAAAAGATTCTTCGAGCAGAATCCCATTTTTTGTATCTACTAATTCTGAAACACCACCAACATTAGTTGCCAATATAGGAACATAAAATGATGCCGCTTCCATCATACTCACTGGTAGCCCCTCAGTCGTACTTAGATTCACAAATACATCTACATAATTAGTTTTATAAAAGGAAATTAAATCACTGTTCAAAACTTGACCATGAAGCCTGAATTCCATGTTTATAGGAGAGTCTTTAAGTATTTCTTGAATTTTAGACAACTCATTTCCTCCGCCAAAATGATCCCAAAATACTTGTTGGTGAGGATTTTCACGACAGTAGGCAATAATTACTTGAGCAATCATATCCACTCTTTTAAGTGGTATTAGGGTAGAACATGACACTATTCTAATTAGAGAATCACGTTTTTCTAAATAGCAGCCCTCATCTTTTATTCCAAGAGTTGATCTTTTTGTCTTGTCCTGCAATTCATATTTGTCTTTCAGGTACTTTTCTCCATCAATAGAAACCGTATATACTTTAGAAAGCTGCTTAAAGGTTTCGATGCGAAATGGTATAAATTGATGTTTTCTCCTTTCTTCATAAAGATCAAATCCATGAGCTCTGGTGACCAGAATATTCTCATTTTTCTTTAGATAAAGAGAAAGACCATAAGTAACTCTTTCAAACCAATATGTATAGAGTAGATCGCTATTTTGTACATTTTCATTTGCCCATTTACGTACGATATTTCCGTGGTGTACAAATCCTACAACATCTCGAATAGCAGAAAAACTAAATGCCCTGTGTTGAAATATTGCTGAAAATATTTTAAATATTTTGTTGAATAGGGGATATACTTTGTTCTCAGAATTACTTTGAATACGATCTGCAAGTGATGTGTCTAAAACCACATTTTCTTGAAGATCTCGGCATTTTTCTCCTTTAAAGAAGGGGATGATCGTAAGATTAATATCCTTCCTGTTAGACACTACATCAATTTCAGGTTTAAGGAAAGTTTCTCCATCATTAAAAGGATACGATATGGTAAAAAGCTTAATGTTCTTCATTTAGCCTTTTCATTCTCGTCTAATTGTTGATTGCTTTTCGCATAATAATCTTGAATGAAACCAATATTTTCTCCATTTACATAACTTTTTCTGGACGAAAAGAAACGCAAAAAATACGGATCCAAAATCGCTTTAAATATTTTGGAAACATACTTTGTTGAGATTTTATTCCATATAAGGTGGTTTGGTTTTTGGCTAGTAAAAATGAAGTGATTAACTATTCGTAACAAATTGATGGACAAATTAGAGAGAGAAGTATTATTCTTTTCCCTTGAAAAATCCATTGACTCTTGTTTTGGTTGTATGAATTCAACTATTCTTGAAACAAAATTCTGCTCATTTTTTAGCAAGTTTTCATGAGTAAGAACGAGTACATTACTATCTCCAAATTCACTTTTATACAATGAGATGAGCTTGAAATAATTGAGGTATTCAAGATTAAATGACCTGGTGTACAGATTCCATTTCCCATCTTTATTTAGAAAGTCATTGAACCTCATTACTCCTCCTTGAAGAATATATTGACGATACAATGAATCAATAACAGACACCTGATCTCTAATAGTGATAATTACTTTTGAAAATCCTAAATATCTTAATCTTTTCGGTATCCAAGATCGTCCTAATCCCTTATAGATAAAAGGAGCTCCGCAAAGTCCTTCAAATGAAAAGAGATTGATTCCTTGTTTGCAACAATCATCCAATTCAGCTTGAATCGTATCGCCATTATAATCCAGCTCATCCAAATAAATAAGTGGAGAAAGAATCTCAACTGACGTATGATAATCAACATAGTTAACCCCATGAATATAGGGAAATACGCTCTTTTGAAGAAACGTAGTTGCCGTTTTGGGAAATCCTATGTGGACTATTCGGTTAGGCATTGAATTCATTTATCGTATTACAAACTACATCGACCATTTCCTCACCCATCTCCGCATACATTGGCAAAGACAATATTTCTGAACATAGCTTTTCAGCGACTGGAAAATCTCCCAATTGATTGCCTTGATACTCGTAACTCTTTAGATGAGGTAAAGGTGTTGGGTAGTGAATGGCGCAACCAATATTAGCCTGTTTAAGCTTCAATGTAAGTTCCGTTCTCCTTTCAGTTTCAATCACATACAGATGAAACACGTGCTGCATTACTGTAGGAACAGCTGGTGTTATAACCCCTTCCAATTTTTCGTTGTACCTTTTGGCTACTTGAATACGAGCATCAGTCCATTTTTCCAAATAAGGAAGCTTTGCTTTTAAAATAGCAGCTTGCATAGTATCCAATCTACTATTCCTTCCAATGATTCGATGATCATGTTTTGATAACTGACCATGATTCCCAATCATGCGGCATGTAGTGGCAACCTTATCATTATTGGTCACAATTGCCCCAGCATCGCCATAGGCTCCAAGGTTTTTCCCTGGATAAAAACTAAAAGTGGCAGCATCTCCAAACGTTCCAACTCTTTTTCCGTCAACTTCTGCTCCATGCGCTTGAGCACAATCTTCAACTACAAGCAAATTGTGCCTCTTAGCGATCGCCATAATTAAATTCATCCTTGCAGGAAGTCCATACAAGTGAACTGGAATAATTGCTTTTGTTTTTGAGGTGATTTTTGCTTCAATCAAGCTTGGATCAATCGTCCGCTCATCAGATAATACATCTAAAAAGACAGGCTCAGCACCTACATTATTTACTGCACCCCCAGTACTGATCCATGTAAGGGCAGGTACAATCACCTCATCACCTTGTCCAACTCCAAGTGCTTTTAGCGCAATCTCAATAGCATCCGTCCCATTGGCTACTCCAATGCAATTATTTACCCCAACATACTTCGCAAAATCAGTTTCAAATTCCTTAATCACTTCTCCCCCAATAAAAGAGGTTTGATCAATAACTGATACTATTGCAGCATCTATATCTTTTTTTATGGACTCATATTGAGCCTTTAAATCCACGAATGGAACACTCATAAATCTCTTAGTTTTCTTGCAGGATTTCCAACGTAAACACCTGACTCAGTAATATTTTTAGTCACCACAGCACCTGCACCTATCACTACTTTTTCACAAATGGTTACTGGCATAATAGTGGCGTTTGATCCAATTGAAACATTATTTCCTATATCAGTAGACTTCCATTTAGAAGCATCACCGCCCGCTGGACCTCCAGATGAAAATACATCGTTTACAAACATGACTCCATGACCTATAAAGCAATCAGATCCAATGGTTACTAATTCACAAATAAATGAGTGAGACTGCACCTTGGTACGCGCACCAATCTTTACATTTTTTTGAATCTCTACAAATGGCCCCACAAATACACCTTCTTCTAGCTCACACCCATACAAATTGCTCGGCATCACCACCTTCACGCTTTCATGCGCCTTTACATCTTTCAAACCTGATTCAATGACTTTCATAGTTCGTCAGTTTACCTATTACCTGCAATTTCTCAAAAACTTTGGTATCATGAGGTGCATCAGATAATTCTTCTGTCAAATCTTGCCCTGCCCAATGTTCATAGTGTTTCCCGTTTTTCCACAATCGGGAATGCGTGACATCATAAATAATACCTTGATAAGCTATCCATATTTCCTCCCTGTCTTGTCCATTTCGGAGAGCAAGTTGCTGCCTTGTAAAATCCATTATTTCAATGTCACAATGGAAATACCAGCTCCTCCTCTATCAGCATGTTCATCCGTTACATTCGATATACTAGGATGATCTTTAGTATAATTTCTTACAATTTCTCTAAGTACACCATGACCTTTTCCATGTACAATACGAACTTGATCCATGCCTAAAAGTAACGCCTGGTCAATAAATGTCTCTATCTCTCCCATTGCTTCATCTGCCCTCATACCTCGTACTGTCAACTCGTGATTGAAAGTAGCCATTTTCCTAGCTAAATCTATTCCTAATTTTTTGACTTTTTTCTGATGGTCGGATTGTGGAGAGTGTTTAGTTGGCTGTAGCTTATCCACTGAAACAATAGACTTCAAAGATCCAAACAGAACTTCTGCTTGTTTTCCTTTGAGCTTTTGTATGATTCCTGTGGAGTCTTGTCCCGCTACTTTTACAGCATCTCCAACCTTGAGTTTTACGCTTAATACCTCTTTTTTATCTTCTAATTTTTCCTTCTTTCTATTGAGCTCCTCTCTTAGTTGCTTGGTCTTTTCTTTCGATGCTTTGTTTTCCTTAATCTCTCTTATTGTCCGCTCAACATCTTTATTAGCATGATCTAAAATTAGTTTTGCTTCTTGTTTGGCTTCTTTGATCACTCGCTTTCTGTCCTCATCAATCATTCCTCTTAGATCTTCATAATCCTTCCTTACACTATTTAGATCTGCCTGATCCTTTTCCAATTTCTTGGTCATTTTTTCAAAACGCCCCTTCTCCCTCTCCAATTGATTCAGCAGTTGATCGTATGCTACGTGCGAACTACCTATTTTTTTCCTAGCGGAATGAATGATTTCTTCAGGTAGCCCAATTTTACTTGCTATTTCAAAAGCAAACGAACTTCCTGGCTTGCCAACTTCTAATTCAAACAGTGGCTCCAAAGCATCCAAGTCATACTTCATGGCTCCATTGATCAAGCCAGGTGTCTCATCCCCCACCTTTTTCAGATTTTGGTAATGGGTAGTCACAATGCCAGTTGATTTTTTACCGTTCAATTCATGCAATACTGATTCTGCAATGGCTCCTCCAAATTGAGGCTCAGTTCCTTTCCCAAACTCATCTATCAAAAACAATGATTTTTTATCCGCCTCCTTTAAGAAATACTTCATGGAAGTAAGGTGAGAACTGTATGTACTCAGATCATCTTCAATGGATTGAGTATCTCCAATATCTATGAAAATGGAAGTAAAAATTCCAAAATGGCTTTGATCTGATACTGGAACTGGCAGTCCACTTTGCAACATATATTGGAGTAATCCTACGGTCTTCAAAGCAACCGATTTTCCACCAGCATTTGGTCCTGAGATAATTAGTATCCTTTTCTGAGAATCCAATGCTAGATTAAGTGGCACAACAGATTTTCCTGTTCCCTTATGAGACAAAAAAAGCAGTGGATGAATGGCCCCTAGTAATTTGAAAGACGTTGACTTTTCTATTTTAGGGACAGTTGCATCAAGGAGCTCTGCTATTTTAGCTTTCGCATGGATAAAATCCAATTTTTCTAATAAACCAGAGCCTTTTTTTAGCCCTGGCAGGTTATTTCTTACCTCATCTGATAGCTCAATGAGTATTCTAATAACCTCTCTTCGTTCAGCATATTTTAATTCACGCACTTCATTATTTAACCCCAGCACTTCGCTTGGTTCCATGTACACAGTTTGACCTGTAGCTGATTCATCATGAACAAAGCCTTGGATTCTTTTCTTAAACTCCGCTTTAACCGGAATCACCAACCTTCCATCTCTTACTGTAAGAGTGCTATCTTCTTCCGTAAATTGATCACTAACCGCCTTTTTAAGTACTTTTTGAATAGCAGAACGGACAGCTCTTTCAGACTTACTAATCTTGCTTCTAATTCCTGATAATTCATGTGATGCGGAATCTTTTACCTCACCATGATCATCAATTACCCTATCTATCTGAATAGATAGATTTGGATCAATATCAATTCTGGAAGAAATATTAAAAAGTTCAGGATATAATTCTCCCTTCTTTTGAAAAAGAAGCACCCAACTTATCAAGGTATTAATGCCTGCCTTCAATTCGTGAAAGCTTGGAGGATCAAGAAATGATCCTGGCACCTTTATTTGTTTTAAATAATCATCAATATCTGGAAATTCGAAAGAAACTCTTTCTTCTGATGAATTTTTCAATTTCATCATTTCTCTCACCTGATCCAGCCACTTCACCAATATCTCGTAGTTATCCGTTGGCTGTGCTTTTGAAGCTAATTCTTCTCCTTTTCTACTTTGACAGAAGTTTACTAGCAATTCGCGTATTTGACCAAACCCTAGCTTCTCTTCAATATCCTTCGGATACAATTTCATTTCACCGTCTTTTCCATTTGCATCAATGAATCAACAACCGCATTATAGACCTTCTCAAGTTCTGCCGGATTATCTACATAGTAATTAAAGCTTCGATCGTACTGCTCTTGAGTAATTTCTAAATCTTCAAAAAGTAGTTTTTCAAAGTGATCATAGACGGACTGAATCGAATCTTTCGGGCTAATGGTTAATTGAGTAATCTTAGCTTCTAATAAATGCACTTCAGTCAGTACTTTTGTCATTTTTTTTCTGCCAATAAGGTCTTCTGGAGCTTCTTTGGCAGTACAAGCGCAAACAATTACAAGAACGGTTAAAAAAAGCTTTCTCACTACTGGGTAATACTTCTTGAGGTTATAATTTTGAAGTTCGATAGATTTCATTAAAATCTATGCAAAGATCATATAAGAATACCATAATAGTGCCAACTTGATTGGTAAGAAATAAGATGAAGGACATTTTAAAGAAACTGAGAAGGTATGAGATAAGGATTCGGAAAGCACTGAATTCTCAGATGCAGGGTGATTTCCATTCCATCTTTAAAGGTTCTGGTTTAGAATTTGATGATGTCCGTCCCTATTCTTGGGGAGATGATGTAAGAACGATTGACTGGCGGGTGACTGCAAAAGGACACGGTACATTTGTAAAGACCTTTATTGAAGAAAAAGAGCAAAGCGTATTTTTCATCTTAGATGTTTCAGCTTCACAAGAAATTGGTAAAGACGATAGACAGAAAATTGACCTTGCGAAAGAAGTAACTGGCCTGCTTACACTCTCTGCCATTAGAGAAGGTAGTAAAGTAGGTTTGCTTTGCTACTCTGATCAAGTAGAGTCATATGTGAAGCCGGGGAAAACACAGAAGCATGCCTACGAGATCATGAATAGGATGTTTTCGCTGAAACCTAAATCCAAGAAAACAAATCTGGATGAAGCTATAAAGTACACATTGAATCTGATCAATAAGAAATCAATCATATTTATCGTTTCAGATTTTATTGATGAAGATTTTACTCATTCAATGAGAGGAATGGCCAGAAGGCATGACTTGGTAGTAGTTCAGATTTCTGACAGAAGAGAATCGGCAGCTCCCAACCTTGGAATTGTTCCGCTTTTCGAAAAAGAGTCTGGCAAAACCATCTGGCTTAATACTTCCTCTGAGAAATTTAAAAGTGCTATCGAAAAAACTCATGGAAAAAATAAAGATTCGCTTGAAAACTTCTGCAAGCGAAATGATGTAAACTACGTATCTATTGGTACAGAAGATGAGTATGTACCTAAATTGATCAAATTATTTAGACATAGAAATAGAAGCAATGCGAGAAGGACGAGGTAGAATATTGCTACTCATTTTAGGTTTTATTTTTACTTTTCATATCACTGCTCAAGAGATAAAAGTAAATGGAGGTTTCGTTGAAGACAGTCTTCTAATAGGCCAAGATGTGAATTTTTGGATGACTGCCAGTTATCCAAAAGATCTAGAAATGATCTTTCCTGATACGCTTTCGGACTTTACTCCTTTTGAATTTTCCGGAAAGCAGTATTTCCCGTCAGAGTTAAAGGATGGACTTGCGTTCGATAGCACTGTCTACACTATCCAATCTTTTGAAATTGATTTAATACAGTACCTAAAACTAAGTGCAGTTATTCTAAATGAGAATGACTCAACAATCCTAGACACTCCTTTAGACTCCATCTATTTTTCAGAGCTTGCCCCTTTTGCGTCAGACACAACAAAACTGATCAAAAACACTAGTTACCAGACCGTAGACAGACAGTTCAATTTCCCTCTACTTTATATCGTATTAGGTGGTATAGCCATTATTATTATTGTTTGTCTTCTCGTATTTGGAAGAAATATTATTAAATACTTTAAGTTGAGGAAATTGAGAAAAGAATACGAAGGCTTCTCAGAGAAGCTTGCCAGCCATATTCGAAATCTCAGAGAGAATCCTGATTTCAATACCGCAGAAGAAGCCTTAACCTTATGGAAAGCATATCAAGAAAAGTTAGAAAAATGGCCATTTTCTAGTTTTACAACTAAGGAAATTTTAGCATTGGCTTTTACTAAGGAAATAGAAACTCCATTAAAATCTATTGATCGACTAGTCTATGGCAAAAGGCCAACAGAATCGGTCTATCAAGATTTTCAACAAATTGAGGATTTCACCCAGCATCGATATTCAAAGAAAGTAGAGGAGATTAAAAATGGAAAATAAAGCTAATAATTGGTTTTCATTAGAATGGTTTTCTCCCGAAAGACTTCAGAGTTTTGAATGGCAAAATCCATCATGGCTCTATTTATTATTTGCTATCCCATTTCTTTTTGTCTTGAGATGGCTCATAATGACGCAATTGAGACAAAAGCTTCCAATCGCACTTACAAAAAACAATCTAAAAAGTGAACCAATAACTTATCTTAGATTCATACCCCCTGTATTTTTCATTTTAAGTCTAGCGTTGATCATTCTAGGTCTTGCACGGCCACAAACCACCAATGAAGAAGTAGAACAATGGAGTGAAGGAATTGATATTGTGTTAAATATTGATATCTCTGAGTCAATGCAAATTGAAGATTTTAGACCTAATCGTTTAGAAGCAGCCAAAGATGTGGCCAGAGGGTTTATAAAAGGACGTTTTCAAGATCGAATTGGCTTAGTAATCTTTTCTGGCGATGCACTTCCTTCTTGTCCATTGACAACAGACTATGGTCTGCTAAACACGCTAGTAGATGAAATTGACTTTGATAAAATTGAAAGTAGAGGTACAGCCATTGGTAATGCAATTACTTCGGGAATTAATTTTTTGAGAGAATCTACCTCTGACTCCAAAGTGATGATTTTATTAAGTGATGGTGACAATACCGCAGGAAATATTGACCCAATCACCGCAGCACAATTAGCTTCCGCTTACAATATCAAGATGTATGTTATTGCTATAGGGCGTGAAGGAAAAGTCCCTTTTGGTACCGATTTCTTTGGCAGACCAAGATTGATAGATAATACGTTTGACGAAACTACCTTACGAGAAATAGCTGAAATTGGAAATGGAAAATTTTACCGTGTCTCTGATAAAGAGGCGCTAGTTCAGGTATTTGATGAAATTGATAGACTAGAAAAAGCAGAAATAAAGGAAACGAGATACAAAGACACGACTGATTTCTACTATGTCTATGTTAAGTGGGCTGCTGTTTTCCTACTTCTCTGGTTACTAACTAAGTCAACATTTATTACAAATATTTTAACAGATTAGTTAAAAGTAAAATCTGCGAGAACCATAGCCATTGATTTTCCTATCTAATTGTCTTCATTGAATCAGATACGTGCATTTAAAAGAATCTGATAAAGCAATATTTAAATAATAGTTTTGTTTGATTGCTAAGTACATTTGACATATTCCAATTAAATTTCATAGTACTTGTAACTTTCCATTGACTCGAGCGTCATCCCTCTGAATGTCTACCAAACTATACCATACACAAATTCTTCCCGCCGCTGACGGCATGTATAGATACGCTATGTCGATCGTACATGAACAAGAGACTGCTAGAGATGTAGTTCAAGACTGCTTAACCAAAATATGGAGTATTCGAAAAGATCTAAACAAAGTAGAAAAAGTCAATGCATGGGCTTTTCGAATTGTAAGAAATCGATGTATTGAAGTTATTAGAAGAAACAGATATACAGACTTGGATGAAAAGGTCGTAAACATGTGGCATTCAGGGTCAGCAGAAGATCAATCCATCAATGACGATTTCATGTCATGGATGGGGAAGGTATTAAAAACTCTGCCTGCCAAGCAACAAGAAGTCTTCCATTTGCGCGAAGTGGAAGACATGAGCTATCATGATATAGCTGAAATGTGCGATCTCACTGAAAGTGATGTGAAAGTCAATATTCATAGAGCCCGCAAAAAAGTAAAAGACGCGATGCAAAAAATAGATGCTTATGGAATCGCAAATTGAAAAACTAATAGATAAGTACTGGAACGGCGAAACAAGTTTGGAAGAAGAACGAATCGTAAAAGATCACTTCAAAACCAATCCTGCACTCACCAATGAAAGTAATTATTTCAGGGCGTTGAATCAGAAAAAGTCTATCAAATTTGATGGACAGGTAGTAAAAAAGAGACGCTCTACTCCGTGGCTTTCTGCTGCAGCAACGATAGCTATAGGAGTAGTCACAGCCATCTTGATTATCAATGACGCAAAGAAAGATCCTTTCGCTATTGATGATCCAGAGAAAGCTTTTGAAGCAACAAAAAGAGCTCTTTTGATGATTGGGTCAGAGTTGAAAGATGGACAGGCTTATACAATGGAGCTAACCAAAATCAATAAGGCTAAAAATGAGCTAGAAGAAACTGAAGCACTTTAGAATTTAAAAATAACATTGGAAACCAAAACCAACTTCCTGAAGATCAGGAAATAGAATTGAATTGACCATTAAAAAAAATAAAATGAAAAAGATAGTAATGACAGTAATAATCCTTGGGATGGGCGTATCGTCTTTCGCGCAAGGAACAGTAGTGGCGAAGTACATGGATAAATACGCAGGTGATGAAACATTCACTAAGGTATCTGTGAGTAGTAAAATGTTTTCACTTTTCACTGAGATGGAAGGAAATACGCAAGATGAAAAAGAGTTTCTCGACGTAATTAGTAAAATAAAGGGAATGAAAGCGATTGTTAGTGAGAAAGTGTCTGATCCAAAAGGGCTTTACTCTAGTGCTATTGCAGATGTGAACAAAGCAGGCTATGAAGAATTAATGACTGTGACTGACGCAGAAGAGAACGTTCAGATTTCTATCAAAGAAAAATCAGGTGTGATAGAAGAACTAATCCTTGTAGCTGGTGGTAAGGAGCGATTTGCTATGTTGAGTCTATATGGAGAAATAGATCTTAAGCAGGTTTCTAAACTAGCTAGTATGATGCGAGTATCAGGAATGGAACATTTGAAAATGCTGGATGATGACAGTGATGCTAAAAACTGAATAGCACTATCCTTACTCAAGTAGCTGACTAGTACATGGTTCAGCTACTTGAGTTGGTGGTTTTACAAGATTTTCAAATCAAGGTAATTACTTGACCTCTTTGATTGGTATATTTCATTATAGGAGTGAATAAAGACGATCGCTTTATTAAATTTAGTATCGAATGATTAAAACAAAACAGATAATATTTGGACTATTGATAATTCTCGCAAATGCATCATTTTCGCAAGAATCAATCATTAAGAACTTTGCCGAGCAAGGTGAAAAAAAATGGCTCTACCCTATCTGTCTTTATCCAAGTACTCTGCGAATGGTCAATATTTCTGGTGATCCTAAGTTTAATGAACTAATAAATGATATAGAGAAAATACTCATATATCCACTTGATTCCACAAGTTTGAACTCCTCCGATTTACATACCTGGATAAAAGAATATGAAGAGATTGGATATGAAGAATATATTAGAATGTCAGGTCCTCAAAGCATGATATTAGTAGGAAAAGGTGATCAATACGTTGGCATGTTTGGTGTTGGCGGAAAGCAAACAGCTTTTTATTTGCGAGGAAATATCGCTTTTGAAAAAATTCCAGAGCTAATAAAAACATTTCAAAGTAATGACATGCTGGATTTATTAACTGATCAATTCAAATGAGTAGCATTTTAAAAATAAATAAACTCACAAAGAAGTACGGTAAACTAACTGCCGTAAACCAACTTGAATTGAATGTAGAAGCAGGTCAAGTTTATGGAATTTTAGGTCCCAATGGGAGTGGTAAGACAACTACTTTAGGCATGATTCTAGAAGTAGTGGCTCCAACTAGTGGAGACTTTGAGTGGTTTGGAGGAGAGAACAATGTAAAAGCCAGACAAAAAATTGGAGCAATTCTAGAAACTCCTTGTTTCTACAGCTATCTCACAGCTGTACAGAATCTAAGAATCGTGGCTCATATAAAGCAATGTGGCACTGGTAAGATTGATGAAATACTAAAGCAAGTCAATCTCTTTGAAAGAAAAGACGACAAATTCAAAACATATAGTCTAGGTATGAAGCAGAGACTTTCTTTGGCTGCAGCACTACTTTCAGACCCTCCTGTTTTGATGCTAGATGAGCCTACTAACGGACTAGATCCTGAGGGAATTGCCGAGGTTCGTCAGTTGATCAAAGACATTGCATCCCAAGGAAAAACCATCATTATGGCCAGTCATCTTTTGGATGAGGTTCAAAAAGTATGCACACATTTTTGCATTCTTAGAAAAGGGATCAAACTTCATGAAGGAACAGTGTACGATATACTCGGGGAAACGAATATTGTAGATATTTCTGCTTCTGACTTGAATCAACTTTCAAGCTCACTCAAAGACTTTGAAGGAATTGAAAAACTAGAAACAGAAAATGGATCTCTAAAAGTTTATTTAAACGAAGGATTTACTTCAGAGCAACTCAATAAATATTGTTTTGAAAAAGGAATAGCGCTCAAAAAGCTGGTACCCCAGTCCAAATCGCTTGAACAGGAGTTCTTAAAAATATTGAAGGAAAATGATTAGAGCTTTTACTCTCGAATGGCTAAAACTGAAAAACTATAGAGTTTTTTGGATACTCTTTGGACTATATCTTCTAGCTCAGTTGGTAATAACCAATGGAGGAATTTTTCTACTTGAATGGCTAAAAAGCCAAGGTGCTGATTTCAATGGAATCGATCCGACCATTATCCCCATTTACGATTTTCCAGATATCTGGCAGAACTCAACATGGCTCGGGTCATTTGTGAAAGTGTTGATAGCATTCATTGTTATTATCTCTGTGAATAATGATCTGACATACAATACACTGCGACAAAATATTATTGACGGAATCTCCAAAAAAGAGTTCTTGATGTCAAAATTTGCAATAATCTTATTCATTTCGGGAATATGCACACTTGTCCTATTTTCCTCAGGATTAGTGGCTGGAATGATCTACTCTCATGTTACTGACCTCAAATACATATTTGATGAGCTTGAGTTCTTATTGGCTTATTTCGTCCAGTTGGTAGTGTTTAGCATGTTTGCGTTTTCTGTAGCGCTCATCATCAAAAAAGCCGGTTTTGCCATCGTTTTCATATGCCTCTATACTCTCTTTTTTGAGCCTATCGCGACAGCAATTATGGAGTACTCTCCCATCAGCGAGTATACCATTGAATATGTAAAATTCTTTCCCGTATATTCAATCAACAACTTGATTGACATGCCTTTTGCCAAATATGCTTTTCAAGAAATCAATGATAATGTCTATTGGTATGAGTGGTTGATTGCTGTTAGTTGGGGAGTTATTTTCTCGCTTTTTATCACTTACCGTCTCAATAAAAAAGACCTAAAAGCCTAATCGTTTACAATTTAGTATTTAACTAGTTTTTTCCACAAATCGACTAAAAACTGTATACCATATCAGGGAATTGTCCGTTGATAATGTTGTATTGGAAATGGGATTGAATTTTTAAATGAATAAATGATGATAAGGCTTGTATTAATACTTACATCTGTTGTGTCTCTTGATTTTGCAGTTTCATTCAAAGCGACAGAATCAAAAGAAGTTCAAGAATCAACAGAGCTCATCTTTAGCAATGATGCTATAGCCATAGAAAGTGGTCAACCTGTTTATCCAAAAGACACAAAAGTATGGATATCGACCATTGAAAATATGGAAGAAATTAAACTTCAAGTAAATGAACGAGAGGCTGTAGTGAAAAACGAAAAGAAGATTGATCTATCAAAGGTCATCACTCTTGAATCAGGTACTTATACACTAGTAGTAAATGATAGGCAAGAAAGCACTTTCGGATTCACCATTGAATAAAATATTTAGGTTAGGTTGATAAGGCGAGCTGGATTTTCAGTTCGTCTTTTTTATGAATAATTCTCCCAAAGGAAGTAGACTAGCTGAGTAGTGAATAGTATCAAAATAATAGCCACAATTCTATTCATGTTTCTCACAAACCTAACTGTAATCAGGTGCTTCAATTTATTAGCAATGAATGCTTTACCTAAGTCCAAGCTTAAAATGGTAATTAGCATACCAATAAAAAACTGGAGTTGCTGATAAAAATTATAATCAAAACGAATGGTAATGGCACTAATCCATGTTGCCCATGAAACAATAATGAAAGGATTGAGCCCATTCAATAAAAGTCCTTTAAAAAAATACTTTGGACTACTATCATTTTCATCGATCACTGAATCATCTGCCAGTTTCGGTACTTTAATCCATGAATACACTGCATACCCAGTTAGCATCAATGATCCAAATATTGCTATCCAAAATTTGAAATCCTCAGTCTGAAGGAGCTTTGTCATGCCGAAAAGCGCAATAACCACATAGATCAGATCACTAAATGATATACCAAAAGCGAAAAGTATCGCTTTCTTAAATCCCCTCTCTATACTCGTCTGGATCAAGGCGAAAAAAGCAGGGCCAAGAGCAAATAGGAATATAAATCCAAACAGGATCCCTTTGATAATTGGGGGCATATATTAGTTAATCTCTAAGCTTTTAGAAGCTAGGAATTGCTTCCAGTTCAACGCCTTCTCTTTTTTTAGAACACGGGGAAACTTATTTTGACTACCTACCTTTCCTTGGTCTTCCATCCATTGATAAAAAGTTGTAGATGGTAACACTTTCACTTTCACTTCTTTTAAAGCAGAGATCCGTTCAGTTTTATAATCATCATTAATCTCCTTTAGGCAACCATCAATCTTTTCAATCAGCAGTTTTTCATCCACATCAGTATCCGTTCCAATGTACCAATGATGCGCAAATAAGGTACCGCTCGGCTCACCAAGTAACGTAAACTCCCTTATATCAATATCCAATTCTTCCTCCACTAATTCAATCGCTTTATTCAAATTATCAAGACTCAGATGCTCTCCACACATACTCATAAAGAGTTTCGTCCGTCCAGTAATCATAATCTCCGACTCTTCTTTCATTACAAATCGAATAACATCACCGATCATATATCTCCAAGCTCCTGCATTTGTAGTAATTAAAACCGCATAATCTATATTCTCCTCTACCTCATCTATTTTAATCGTAGGAGCTCCATCTAAAAGCTTTCCATCTTCATCAAAATACTCCTCAGTAAACGGAATAAACTCATAGAATATTCCGTTATTCAACACCAATCGCATTGATTTTCTATCCGGAAACGCTTGAAACGCCAGAAATCCTTCTGAGGCTAAATAAGTTTCCATATAGTACATCTTCCTACCCATCAATTTTTCAAATCCTCTTTTGTACGGCTCAAAAGAAACTCCTCCGTGCACGAATATTTGAAGGTTAGGCCAGATATCATGAATAGTATCTACGTTATATTGTTTTATAATTCGCTCTATCAAAATCTGTAACCATGCAGGCACGCCTGCAATAATCCCAATATCCCAATCTGGAGCAGATTTGACTATTTCATCAAGCTTCTCATTCCAATCTTTATTCTTTGCAATCCTTTTACCCGGCTTATAGAAGTGCTGAAACCAAAAAGGAATTTGTGATGCGGTAATGCCACTGAGATCCCCTTCGTAATAATGAGTACTTTTCTTTAACTCCGTACTCCCTCCTAGCATCAATATCCCTTTTGAAAATAAGGAGCCTGGCAAATCATACTTAGACATGGTGAGAATTTGCCTCATAGAAGTCTTTCGAATCGACTTCACCATCTCCCTAGTAATAGGAATATATTTGGATGGTGCTCCAGATGTGCCAGAACTCAAAGCAAAATATTTAATCTTTCCAGGCCAGCTCACATCTTTTTGTCCATCCTTGGTCATATGCCACCATCTCTCATACATTTGATCATAGTCGAATATGGGAATATGGCTTTTGAAGGTTTCATAAAAACGATCTTTATCCTCTACCTTAAACGAAGAGAGAATTTTCGTAAAATTGTATTCAGTTCCTACTTTGGTGTATTGGCAGTTAATCAGAAGATTTCGTAGTTCTTGCTTCTGCAAATCAAGGGGTGAAGTGTACAATTGCTCCAAACTTTCCCTGAGCATGATTCCTTTCTTGAGTAATGTCCCTAAAATTGCCATTCAATCAGATTGAAATTATTATACTTCTTCAAATTTAATTTGATGTAAAAAAGTCACAAATGAAAGACATTACAAAGCAACTTCAAGAAATAAAAAGTTTACTTCCAGAAAACTGCACACTAATTGCGGTGAGCAAAACCAAACCTAATGAAGATATTTTAGAGGCATATCATTCTGGTCATTTAGATTATGGTGAGAATAAAGTGCAGGAAATGGCGCAAAAAGCAGTTGACCTCCCAAAAGATATTAGATGGCACATGATTGGACATGTCCAAAGAAATAAAGTCAAGTATATGGCTTCATTTGTCCATTTAATCCACGGCGTGGATTCCCTTAAATTATTAAAAGAAATAGATAAACAAGCCAAAAAAGAAGAGAGAGTCATTGACTGTCTCCTTCAAGTTCATATAGCTAAAGAAGAAACGAAGTTTGGATTTGATGAAAATGAAGTCATCGACATTTTGGGCGGTGAAGAGCTGAAAGAATTAGAAAATGTTCGAATTACTGGATTAATGGGAATGGCGACCAACACAGAAAACATGGATCAAGTAAGGTCAGAGTTCAAAAACTTAAAAATTATTTTCGACACTCAACAAAAAAATAACCATGCTAATGTCCATTTATCTACACTCTCTATGGGGATGAGTGGTGACTATCAAATAGCCGTAGAGGAAGGCAGCAGCATGGTTAGAATTGGGAGCGCCATATTTGGCTCTCGGAATTATTAGTTGTCTGGATTTGCCGGCTTTACATTCGTCACGATCTTCACTCGCTCTGGATTGTTTACTGCATTAGACATCACTGTTATCACCTTGTTTTGCATTCCCATCTTACCAGCACTATTAAATACAACTTTCAACTTTGCTGAAGCACCCGGAGCAATTGGCTCTCTTGGCCACTCTGGTGCTGTGCAACCACATGTGGTTCTTACGTCAGAAAGGATAAGTGGCTCATTTCCTACGTTTTCAAACTCAAAAGTATACTCCACTTTTTCACCTTGTGTTATATCTCCAAAGTTGTATGATTTTTCAGCAAACGAAATTTTTGCCCCTGTCAGTGGTGTTTCTTCTTGATCTCCATCCTGAGCCAGTCCAAAAAAGCCTGTTCCTATTAAAAGTAATGACGCTAAATATTTCATATTTCTTTCTTTAAGTTTAATTCTATTACAAGTCAAAATTAACGAAGTACCACCTTAAATGTTAAACGAAAAAGAAAACAGTTTGCTCTATTTATCAAATCAAGTAAGAGTACGTGTTGTTGGTATTCTGATTGAAGATGAAAAAATATTACTCCTAAAGCACAATTCATTAGGAGAATTGGGATATCTATGGTCGCCACCAGGGGGTGGCGTAGAGTTTGGTGAAACGGCTGAAGAAGCTTTAGTTAGAGAGTTTAAAGAAGAAACTAATTTAATCGTTGACATTCAAGAATTTTTATTCACCAATGAAATGATAAATGGAAAGCTTCACGCCATTGAATTATTTTTCCTCGTGAAAAGAGTTTCGGGAGAAATAAAACTTGGATCGGATCCTGAATTCACAAATGAAAATCAGATTCTTACAGATATATATTTTTTTTCAAATGATGAGCTAAACTTAATCCCAAGTAAAGCCATTCATAACAC
>CAYGTD010000003.1:0-25060 GCA_964352725.1 uncultured Roseivirgaceae bacterium | reverse complement strand
AGATAAAATTGTAGAACTTAGGGGTTTGATTACTTTTAAGCATTAATACTATTTAAGGCTTCAAGAATCCCTTTTAAATATTTATTATTGCAGAAACCTAGCAAATTAGAAATGAGTAAAACTAAGATTATTTCAATGGTCATGCTTGTAGTTTGGGTAGCATTGGCCACCTTTTTGATCTACAGCATAAAGTCATCAATAGATGAGAAAGAAAGAATTGCTTCAGCTGAGGCACTAATCATCAATCAATTAAAAATGATAAGGGAGGCTGAAATAGCATACCTCGCGGTAAATGGTCAGTACACAAGTGACTGGGACAAGTTACTTTCATTCATTGATTCAGGAAGTTTCTTCCTGACAGAAAAGAGCGAAACCATCATTACACTCCCATATGGTAAGGATAGTGTCGTTGTGAATATTGATACTTTAGGAATGATTCCTGTAAAGGATTCACTATTTACAGCTAAAAAATGGCCAAGATTCAGATTGGAAACATTAGCGTACGTTCCTGGTGTGGAACCTGCTACCAAATTTGACATTTGGGCAAATAAAATCACAAAGGCGGGTGTTCTTGTAAATGTGATTGAAGTAAAGAATCCAAGTCCTATTAATCCTAATCGGGATGAGGATAGCGATTATAACACAAGAAAGCCACTAAGATTTGGTTCTAGAACAAGTGTAACCACCGCAGGAAACTGGGAATAAAATTTGATCGCACAAGATACATCCACATATAAGCTTGTTCAGCGAGTAAAAGATCCAAAGTTCAGCATTGATGAACTGGAACATTACTCGCTGACCATGCAGGTGGGCATTCGCGATATTCAATTTGCTGTCACTGACACACAAGATAATCAGTGTATGGGCTTAGAAGACTACAAGTTAGAAGGTGTAAAAACCGTAAACGGTCGTCTACGACTAATCAAACAAATACTCGACAATCACGAGTACTTAACTGCGGGGTTCTGGCGAGATGTAAAGCTTAGTTTAAAAACTCACAAGTTTTCGCTTGTCCCTTCCAATATGTTTGTGCAAGAAGCTGCTGCTGATTACTTGGCTGTAAATAGCGAGATTAAAACTTCGTTTGAAGATGTGGCTTACTATAAGCAAATAAGCATGGATACGGTAAATATATTTGCCGCTGAGACCAAGCTTTGCAAATGGATTGAATCCATATACAAACGAAAAAAAGTGCATGTTATACACCAAGGCAGTGCGCTTATCGAAGGCATTTTCAAGCATCAAGATCATATTCAAGAAAAAGGCATGTACTGCTACATAGATAGAGGTATCATGCACATCATTGTTACGGAAGAGGGAAAACTCCTTTTTTACAATCAATTTGCTGTTAGGAAAAAAGAGGATTTTCTTAAATACATAATGCTTGTATTTAATGAGATGAAATTAGACTCTAAAAAGAGTCAACTTCTTATCTGGGGTTTCATTAATCCCAACTCAGATGAAATGACTCTATTAAAAAAGTACATTAGAAATGTTTCCTTCGGCTCAAAACCTTCTTTTTTAAAGTTTACCCATCAATATGATGAAATACAAGACCACAAGTATTTTGATGTACTTAGTGGATATCTATGTGATTAGCTCTATCCGAAAATCATTATCTTAAAGCAATGAAAACAGCCATTTTCCCTGGTTCATTTGATCCTTTTACTAAGGGGCATTATGATATTGTAGTGAGGAGTCTTGATCTATTCGATAAGGTTATCATTGCCATAGGACACAACAATCAGAAAAATAAACGTTACTTCGAGTTAGATTGGATGGTTGAGAAGATTAATTCATCATTTGCTGATAATGCTAGAGTAGAAGTAGTGGTTTATGATGAGCTTACCGCGGATCTTGCCAAGAGGTACAATGCAGAATTCTTGATAAGAGGATTAAGAAATACTACTGATTTTGAATACGAGAATAGTATATCTCAAATCAACAGGTATCTAAACTCAGAACTAGAAACTATTTTTCTTATTACTTCTCCCGAGCTTTCACCTATTAGTTCAAGTATTATCCGAGAAGTACATAAGTATGGTGGAGATGTAAATCCATTTCTTCCTTATGAGGTTTAGTCCTCTTCTTTCATCATTTTAGTATAGGCCTGCATTACGTATCTGATAGATCGGTATGAATCATGTAGCGCATTTCTTACTTGTTCCATGTCCATCCACTCCACTTTTTTGATTCCCTCCTCTTTTTGTGGTGCCATCTTAGCATCATTTTGACAAGTCATAGAATACCAGTAAGTCTTTTTTAAAACATACTTTTTATTAGAAGTGTAGGTATGCCAAACCGCTTCAATTTCTTGATCTAAGGCTACTTCAACGCCTGTTTCTTCTTCAACTTCTCGAAGAGCACATTCCTCGATATTCTCGCCTTTATCTAGTTTCCCTTTTGGTAAATCCCATTTCTTCTTGCGGTAGATCATCAATACTTTTCCATCTTTTTTCACTATTCCTCCACCTGCAAAGATTACTTTGAATTTACTTTTGAGATAATCAATCAATTTTCGCTTTTCTCTTGAAGAGATAAATATAGAATGCACCTTCTTCAATTTCTTATCAGTCAACAACTTAAGTAGACTGTCTATTTGATCAAATGAGGCATTCATAATCAATGAATCATCCACAAGTACCTCTGGGACAATGGTTTCGAACTCTCTTACAATGAGACCGTAAGCTCTGTTCATATTTACCTTCCTTTCTGAAAGAATGTAAACTGGAATGTCATTTATGAAAATTTTCATCAATTGGAATTACACGGCAAATAAACCATAAAATAAAAAGCAAACAAGGTTTTGAATACTTGACTTGTGAATTTGATATGATTTACTTTGCAACAGCATGAGCATTACAATATATAACACACAATTGGCTACTGAGGTAGCCTCTAACTTACTCAAAATTGGAGCAATTAAACTTAGCCCAAAAGAACCTTTTACATGGGCATCTGGCTGGAAGTCTCCTATCTACTGCGATAATAGACTGAGTCTTTCATTTCCCGATGTAAGATCTAAAATAAAAACAGCTCTAGGCTTAGCAATATCCAATTCTTTTAGTGGCATTGATGTAATAGCTGGAGTAGCTACGGCAGGTATTCCCCAAGGTGCTTTAGTGGCTGAAGAATTAGGTCTTCCCTTTATTTATGTACGCTCCAAATCAAAAGGACATGGACTTCAAAATATGATTGAAGGAAAGATTGAAAAAGGGCAAAAAGTAGTCTTAGTAGAAGACCTTATTTCAACAGGGGGAAGTTCATTGGCTGCTGCTGAGGCATTAAAAGAAGCAGGAGCTGAAATCGCTGGAATGGTTGCCATTTTCACTTACGGATTTGAAGTCTCTGAAAAGAATTTTGAAAAACACAATGTGGACTTGGTTGTACTAAGCGATTATCATCATTTAATTAACCATGCCCAAGACGAGCGAATGTTTGAGAACGATGTGCTAAAAACACTCAAAGAGTGGAGAGAGAACCCTGGAAATTGGGGGTAAAGATATTTTCACCATTTTATCAACTATACTTCACTCAGCTCATAAGAGTTGGAAAATTTATAACTTAGTTAATTATCAACCAACCTTAAACCTTATGAAAAATATAATACTATTATCAATTTTAGCTTTGAGTATGGCTTTTTGTTCCCAGCAAAAAGGGCAAGATGATTCAAATGAGCAGTCTGCTATTCAAATGAGAGTAGATGATTATAAGCCAGTAAAACTTACTGCTGATTTAACACAACTAAGTGAAAGTGAAAAACAAATGATCCCCATGATGATTGAGGTAGCTCAAATAATGGATGATCTTTTTTGGTATGAAGCTTATGGAGATAAAGAAGAATTACTGGCCGAAGTAGAAGATCCAGCAATGCGGAAAATGATCAATATAAACTATGGCCCTTGGGATCGTTTGGATGGCAATAGTCCGTTTATGGAGGGAGTAGAAGAAAAACCAGCCGGTGCTAATTACTACCCAAAAGACATGACCAAAGAAGAGTTTGAGGCAGCTGATCTTGAGGGGAAAAAGAGTCTATATACTTTCATAAGAAGAAATGAAGCTGGTGAATTAATCACAGTTCCATATTTCGAAATGTTTCCTGAGCAGATTACTAGAGCATCCGAATTACTTATACAATGCGCTGATCTTGCTGAAGATGAAGGTCTGAAAGCTTATCTCTCATTAAGAGCACAAGCATTTTTAACAGATGAATACCAGCCAAGTGATATGGCTTGGATGGATATGAAAACAAATGGACTAGACTTTGTAGTTGGTCCCATTGAGAATTATGAAGATCAGCTATACAATTACAAAGCTGCGCATGAGGCTTACGTTTTAATAAAAGATAAAAGCTGGAGTGATCGATTAGCCAAGTATGCAGCTTTTCTTCCCGAACTTCAGACTGGACTTCCAGTTCCTGAAAAATACAAAGCTGAGACACCAGGTACGGATGCAGACTTAAATGCTTATGATGTAGTGTACTATGCAGGAGATTGTAATGCTGGTTCTAAAACGATAGCTATCAATCTTCCAAATGATGAACAAGTACAACTTGCAAAAGGCTCTAGAAGATTGCAGCTGAAAAATGCTATGCAAGCAAAATTTGATCACATCCTTATTCCAATCGCTGATGAATTGATTCACGCTGATCAACGAGCCAATGTGACTTTTGATGCTTTCTTTGGTAACACCATGTTTCATGAGGTAGCTCATGGACTCGGTATTAAAAACACAATCAATGGCAAAGGGACTGTAAGAAGTGCATTAAAAGAACATTCTTCTGCCTTGGAAGAAGGGAAAGCAGATATCTTAGGTCTTTACATGATCACACAGCTTCATGCTAAAGGGGAGATTGAAGGCAACTTGGAAGACTATTATATCACTTTTATGGCAGGTATTTTCAGGTCTGTCCGTTTTGGAGCATCCAGTTCTCATGGCAAAGCCAACATGATTCGCTTTAATTTCTTTAATGAATTTGGTGCATTTGCAAAAGACGAAACTACAGGTAAGTACAAAGTAGACCTTGAGAAAATGAAAGAGGCAATGGATGCACTTTCTGAAAAAATCTTGACTCTTCAAGGTGATGGAGACTATGAAGGAGTGGCAAAATTAGTTGCTGAAAAAGGCATTATTGGAGAGACTTTGCAATCAGAGCTGGATAGATTAGAAGAAAAAGATATTCCTGTGGATATTGTATTCGAGCAAGGTGTTGATGTACTAGGACTTAATTAAGCATGAAAAAAATAGAGTTAAATGGGCATCCTCATATTGCTTATGAAAGAGATACCTATGAATTAGCTGAAGTAGAGAAAAGAAGTGAGGACTTCTATCAATGGCTAAACGAAAGGAGAACCGTGAGGGATATTTCTAATAAACCTATATCCAAGCAGGTAATTGAAAACCTAATCATGGCTGGATCTACCGCTCCTAGCGGAGCACATAAGCAACCATGGACTTTCTGTGCTGTCTCCAACCCTGAGATGAAAAAGAAGATAAGAGAGGCTGCAGAAGAGGAAGAAAAAGAAAGCTATAGTGGCAGAATGAGCGATCGCTGGATTAAAGATTTGGAACCGATTGGGACCGACTGGCAAAAGCCTTTCCTAGAAGAAGCACCTTGGCTTATCATCATCTTCAAAAGAATATTTGAAAAAGAAGAAGGTCAGAAGCACAATAACTATTATGTAAATGAGTCAGTTGGCATAGCGTGTGGGATGATTATCTCTGCTATACATAAAGCAGGATTAGTGACATTAACTCACACACCTTCTCCAATGAATTTCCTAACGAAGATATTGGAGAGACCAGAAAATGAGCGTCCATACTTACTTCTTCCAATCGGATATCCAAAAAACGAGGCGTTTGTTCCTGATTTAAAAAGAAAGGAATTAGAAGAGGTAGCGGTTTTTTATGAATGATGGCAGGATTATGAATGTCATTGGCAGAATTGTGAAGTAAGCAGTTCTTAGCTTTATTTTCATATTCACCTAATCGCGCATTAGCACCGTGTGTGTAATTGAGCTCCTCTGATCACATCGGAGGAGCTTTTTTAATTTTTAGGTTAATTACGACATACTCAAACTGTCATTATCATGATAAAGAACATCATCGTACACACGATTCTAATCTTAGTTTCATATATATCTAGTTCACAGCCTAGGCAATTTCTAGATAGCCTTAAAAATGATTTAATAACAGTTACTGACGATTCTCTAAGGTTTAGAGTTTTAGATGAATTAGCATGGACCTACCAACGAATAGATGCAGACTCAGCTTTGATGTATGCCGCACTAGAAATTGAAGCTGCAAATAAATTAGGTAACGAGCAGTTTCTAGCTTTCTGCTATTCAAATATTGGAGTCATAAAGACAAACAATAACATGGACGATTTTGGTATTGGTGATCTTAAGAAAGCACTAGCCATCAATACTAGGCTGAATAATCAACGAGGAATAGCTTCTAACTCCAATAATCTAGGAAACTCCTACGATAAACTGGGTAAATACGATTCGGCCATTAGCTATTATACCACCTCTATTACGATCAAACTGGAGATTGGAAATGAACAGTCAGCAGCTAGTGCGATGAGTAATCTAGGTTTGGTGTACCTGAAATTAGATAATGCCAAAAAGGCTTTAAAGTATTTCAAAGATGCTTTAAAAATAGTAGGTGAAAACAGTCGTCGTGCGAATGGAATATTCAATAATATGGGGATAACCTACTCGAAACTTGATTATAATGACTCAGCACGATACTTTCTAAAAAAAACTTATCAGAATGTAAATTTTGAAGGGAATGAATCAAAGATTGCTCAATCTTACAACAACTTAGCAGAGAGTTTTCAGGATGATCAACTATATGATTCAGCTTTGTACTATGCGACTCAATCCTATTCTTTAAAAAAGAAATACAACGATCCACTCTCTTTAACGCATACTGCAATTACATTATCCAAAATCTATGGTGAATTGAATAAATACACTGAAGCAAAAGTGTATGCAAAAGAAGCAGAAGAAATTGCAAGACAATATGAAAACCCAGATAGATTATCGGAAGCTATCTGGTTTTTAGGAGTAGCAGAAGCAAATCTAAAAAACTTTGAATCGGCAACAAATCTCTTCTTTGAGTACACAAAAATCAAAGAGGAGATTACGAAAGACAAAATGATAACTGCTGCTGAAGAAGCTGAAGCTAAATTTCAAAATCAACTTAAAGAGAAGGAAAATCAGCTATTAATTGAAGAGGCTATTATTCGCGAACAAAAAATTAATAATCAGAATATCTTTATTGTAAGTGCCATTCTTGTGGTGATACTACTTATTATCATCGCTATTCTTTTGAGAAGGCAATCAAATGAGCGAAAAAAATTAATATCTGAAATTGAAAATCAATCTCAAAAACTCAAAGAATTAGACAGAGCGAAAACTCAATTTTTTGCCAATATATCTCATGACCTACGCTCACCTCTCACCTTGATTCTTGGTTCATTAGATAAAATCACAGAAAGAGACTACAACATTCTTGATCAGGAATCAAAAGAGATGCTAGATATGGGTATGAAAAATGGGAAGCGTCTTCTCTATCTAGCAGACGAAATCATGGATTTAACGAGATTGGAAGAGGGTAAAATCAATCTAAGTTTGGAATATGTGAAAATCGTTCCGTACCTACGATTGCTTACCAAGATGTTTAGTAGTGCGGCAGAAATTAAATCCATCAGTCTTAAATTCGAATCCAAAGCTGAAGACGAATCTATCCTTCAGTTGGATCCTCATCAATTTGAGAAAATTATTTATAATCTACTATCCAATGCAATCAAATTCACTCCAGAAAATGGAAGCGTTGAAGTTCACGTCAACTCTGGAAAAGAATTTGTGACTATTGAAATTTCCGATTCTGGATCCGGTATTCCCCCAGAAAGTTTAGAATTAATTTTTGATAGATACTATCAATCTGCCAATGCAGAATATACCTCTCAGGCTGGTGTTGGGATTGGGTTAGCACTCGTTAAGGAGCTGGTTGAACTGCATGATGGATCAATCATTGTAAATAGCTCTGATAAGGGAACGTCCTTTCAGATAAAATTCCCTTACAAAGAAAATGATTGGGTTTCTCAGGCAGTTATTCCGGAAAGATCTCTCAATGTAGTCACTAGAAATTCGCTTTGGATGGATTTGCAAGAAGAGCATGATCGAATGCAAATCTCCTCCCTTACCAACGATATGCCAGATGCAAAAACTATATTAATAGTAGAGGATCACAAAGAACTTCGCTTCTATTTAAAAAGTATACTTAGCAGTGATTTCAGAGTGTTTATGGCTTCAAATGGAGCTAATGGACTCGATATTTTACAATCTGAAAAAATTGATCTAATCATCACCGATTTGATGATGCCTTATATGGATGGGTTTGAGTTCATTGACCAACTCAAGAAAGATAAGGGTTTGAGAAAGATTCCAGTACTTGTAGTCAGTGCAAGAACAGATAAAGAGGAAAAAATAGACTTAATTAAAAAAGGAGCTGATGATGTGATTAGTAAGCCATTTGACAAAGAGGAATTGTATGCTAGAATCAGCAACATTTTAAGTAGAGATTGGGATAGCACTGTAAAACTAAATAAGCTTTATGGTGAAACTGCAGAGGAGTTTGAGAAGAGTATTATGGCAAAAATGGAGCGATTGATTATCAAGCGAATAGATGATCCGCACCTTACCGTTCTTGATCTTGCCGATGAAATGGCAGCCAGTGAACGCAAAGTCTACCGCATGATTAAAAAAATCTCTGGGCTCACTCCATATGAATTAATAAAAGAGGTGAGATGGCAGTATTTAGAAAATTATTTAAAGAATAATAAGATCAATACGGCAACAGAAGCTGCTAAAATCATTGGAATGAGTAATGCAAGTTCATTCTCTGAACAATATAAAAAACGATTCGGAAGCTCAATTAAGGATGTTTTGGCAGAAAATTGACGATTGGCAGGATTATGAATATAGTTGGCAGGATATTGAAATTAAACTTTTTCATCTTAGTAATGTCAAAGCACATAAACACCACCTATTATGCAAGTACTTTGGTTTAACACTTCGATAAGCTCATACGAAACAGGAACTTGGAACGAGTTCAAAATGAAGCAGATCAATTCCACCCACCACGAAGATATTTTGGCGCTAGAAAAATACAGAGATACACCTTCCGAAACACTGAAGAAAATCGCGAGGGAACTGAATAAATGCCGACTAAGTCGGCTAAGATAACCCGGTGAGGATCGGGTTTTGACTATAGCTGGTTGACGACCCTGACAGAGTTCTCTGTCAGGGTTTTTTTATACATTAAATAAGTCTACAAATAGATACTGCTCACCGAATAAGTAACCACTAGTAAGTTTCTACTAATTTTTTGTGTTTTATCTTGTAGATCAAATCACCCGAAAAAATGATGAAGACACCCCTATTAATGCTAATCCTTTTCCCCATCCTTGCTTTTTCGCAAGCTAGAAATGCGCAAGAGCTAATGGCCAAAAATGCTAAGAAGTATGCTATGAAAAGTGGAATGATAGAATATGACATTTCTGGTGATGCCACAGGCTTAGAAAAACTAGTATTTGACAACTACGGCTGGTCTAGTCTTAGAAAGCTAACCATGGATTTTGAGCTATATGGGATCACTTCTAGACAGTCAATTCATGAAGTGAATGATGGTGATTTTGCCTATCGACTAAAGGCAGAGGACTCCACCATGAACAAACGAGTAGACTTGAAATGGAGTTCTATTGCTTCTTACAAAGATCCTGAACAGCTTTCTGAAGCTATCCTATTTTCGCTTGGAGGTTCCTATAGTTCAGATTCCACACTGAATGACAAAAAATGTCAAGTATGGACTTTCGAGAACAAATCACTTCAAGAAATGTGGATTTGGAATGGACTAGTAATAAAAAGAAAAACGAAACTGGGAGATAAAATAGTAGTCTCTACCGCAAAGAAAATCACTATTGATTTAGAAGTAGATCCTGCTCAATTCGAAATTCCAACTTACTATACAGTAAAAAAATGACGAAAATCATTCTTTCTTTTGCTTCTATTTCAGGAATGCTAGCAGTAGGACTTGGTGCATTTGGTGCTCATGCCTTAAAAGCAAAGCTGGAAACAAATAATTACTTACCTACCTATCAAACAGCTGTCCAATATCATTTCTATCACACACTTGCTTTGGTATTGATAGGATTGCTAATGATGAAGATACCTAGCTCATGGCTAACATACTCTAGTTACTGTATGATGATTGGAGTGATTCTCTTCTCAGGATCTTTATATCTGTTGAGCATCTCAGGCATTAAATGGTTAGGAGCAGTCACACCTATTGGTGGACTATTCTTTATTCTAGGATGGTTCTTTTTATTGATGGCAGTGATAAAGACCAATTTTTAATGCGAAAAAAGGAATGCCCTTCTTGCGCTATGGATATAGACGCTTCCTCGAAAGAATGTCCCATTTGCAAGTACGAATTTGCCGAAATCAAAAGCAGCTATAAATGGATGGCCATACTTCTGATTGTGATTATGCTTCTGTACTTATTTTTATGAAAAGTGTTTGGATAGGACTAAAAAAATAAGCCTCGCTCGATACTATTAGGATTACAGAGATTAAATCATCTCACATCCTTCTATCTCTAGAATAAAATCTTTACCATATGCTGTGGCAGGCGTCTGATAACCTACAGCAAAATCTTCATTTAAGATTCTTTGAGTGATGAGCACAGAAGCTTTAGCAGTAAGAGTATAGCCATTGGGAGTAGTGAGACGATTTTCTATAGCTGCATCTCCATTGGAAACCCTGCCCCATAAAAACATTCTTGCTTCCTCTCTTTTTTCATTAGAAGGACCATCTGTATCTCGTTCTAGTTTTTTTAATAGAAAATTTCTAAAGAAATCAGTTCTCACCAAGAAACTAATTAATCCTAATTTTTTTACCTTGGCGAGTTGATCTTGTGTGGTACCAGAAAATACTTCGATATTGGGAATGCCTGTACTAAAAAAAGCGGAGCTTATATCTCCCCAGGAAATACCCATTGATAATTGTGTGAAATCTCCATAATCAATATTCTTGCAGTGATTCCCCATTTTAGCATACTCGTATTCATCGTCCTTGCGATAAACCTGCGGGTATCCAAGATTTTCAATCATGGTCTTAGTGGTACCTCTGGAGAGCCCACTGCCCTTTCCCTTGCTCACGAAAGCCAGCTCTAAATGAGTGGCGCTCGGAAGTTTATCCTTTAAATGGTTGGCCAAACAATCAGACGGTACCACATCAAATCCTGCACCTGGTAATAACATTATCCCCTTCTTCACAGCCTTATCTGAATATGCTTGGACTTGATCAAATACTTGGTACTCACCCGTGATATCAAGGTAATGTGTATTGGTCTTTAAACAAGACTCTACCATTTGCTTGGCAGTATGAATAAAAGGTCCAGCGCAATGAATGACTACCTTTCCTCCACTGAGCCATTTTTCAAGCTTCTCTTTTTCCGTAATTTCTATTACTTCGTATGCTAGGTTAAACTTTTCCGCTACCTTTTGAAGTTTCTCTTTGTTGCGACCTGCTATTGATGGTTTGATCCCTTGACTAATGAATTCTTCAATAATCAATCTGCCTGTATATCCATACGCACCATAAATAAGCACCTCTTTCATATCACCAAATTAGAGTGTACTTAGGATTTGATTAAAAAGAGGGAACTTCATAAAATAGTATGGTATATTAATTTTTGTCAAAAATCAGTTTTTGAAATCAAGCTAGCTTTTCTTAAACATAGTTTCAAAAGCTCTGCGAATCTCTACAGCTGCTTCATTTAAGTGCATTTTTGCATGCTCCCATTTTTCGCCTGTATCAGAAGTAGACTCTCTAAAATCTTGCTCTACTTTCTCCTTACGCTCTTTCAATTTCTGAATCTGCTCTTCCATCTCAGCAGAAACTTTACTTCCTGCCTTTTTTGTTTCAACTATCAGCTTGTCAATTTTAGTGCCAAGTTCCGCTAATATTTCCTCTACGTTCTTTTTTTCACTCATCGCTATATTTTCTAGACTCCAATTTACTGTATTTTGCTATACCACTTAGCAATGACCTCTTCTGCTTTTTTATTTTGTGGAGTCCATGAAGTTGGTCTTACTCGATCATGATTGAGATTGAAGTGCCATTTCCATAAAAAACCACCTTTATACCAATCTTCATTTGCAAGTGCCTGAAATGTGGCCTCATATGCCTTAGATTGTAATTCTTGATTCGTATTCTCGAAATCATTTTGGTCAATCTCCCAATGATTCCAAGTAGCTCCATTGGCACTCTGAAAACCGTACTCAGTAAATAGAATTAGCTTATCCCACTTCTTTGAAAAAGCGGATAAATTTCGTTTTATGGGAGTCCATCCATCCTTGATCTCCTCAACTGAAGGATTGGCTCCTTCTACTAAAGGAAAGTATGCGTCTATACCGATGTAATCCACCTTATCCCACCATATAATGTTTTCATAGTTATCCCAATTGGCTGCATAAGTTATTTTTCCTGAATATACTTTCCTTACTTTAGCTATTAAACCTCTCCAAAATTCTGGACGCTCTCTAGCTGGTATTCTATATTCCGTACCAACACAAAAAATTTCTACGTTCATTGAATCTGCTACAGAAGCATAATTTAGAATGTACTCAGAGAAATCGTTTTCCCATTGTTGCCATTTTTCCTCTGAATCCAAATTAAAATCACCAGTCCATCCTTCACCCCTTACCCAAACGTGAGGTTTTAGCATCACGTTTATCCCATTCACCTTAGCGTACTCTATGAGTTTGGCTGTTCCTCTCCGTTTCTCTCCCCACCACTGCTTTCCATGGTTAAAAGAAACAGAAGCCTCGCCTGACCTTGAAAACCCATATGGAATAATAGCTACCCATCCTGCATTGATCCTTTTCACTTCTCCCATAGTCTCTGAATCGATCTCTCTTGGAGGAGAGACTAGACTTACTCCATTGATTTTATCTAGATTTTTTGAGGGAATTAAAGTCAAAGCTGCAATACCTGTTAATAGAAAAATGCCAAGCAAGATTATTCGCATAGAGGAAAGATAAGAAAGTGAAGTGGAATAGCTTAGACCAAATTTCAAAATATCACTACTGAATCAATTAAATCTGTCCTTTATACTTCCTTCCGATAGGCAATTCTTTATCTCCTATTAGAACAACTTCTTTTGTATAGGACGAGATACTATTTCTATTGACAATAAAGGAACGATGAATTCTTATAAACCACTCTGGTAGTTGTTCATGAATAGCACTGATCTTTTGCTTTGTAATATAAACTTCGGTTTTAGTGTGAATCTGAATGTAATCACTCAAACTCTCGATGTATAAGATGTCACTCATTTCAATCGGTGTTGCCATCCGGTTGACACGCACAGTCAATACTTCCTTTTGATTGAGTTTACTTTGCTCTTCTAGCTCTTTCAGCTTTTGCTCTTTTTGCTTTAGACTTTTCACAATCAACATAAAACCATATCCAAAAACTATTAGGTAGAGTATAATAGTCAGTAAGTAGATATCTCCGGCCATTGATCCCAGATTTTGAATCTGATAATCGGCTAGAATAATGAACGCCAAAATAATGACCAGCATCTCCAGATAAATGGAAAATATCAATAGATAAGTGAAATATAAACCAAACTTGAACTTTTTGTTTTGGAGAAAGAAGCTTGGCATGAGGTAGTAGTTAAAAAAAAGTGACGTCCCAATAATGATGGGAATGAGGAATGTGACGAAATAGAAAGAGAGTAATAACCCGTCAAAAGATCTACTAAATAAGAGTATCAGCGTTACCCATACACCTGTCCAAAAAAGAATTTCTTGTCTTAGCTTCACTTACTTTTTGAGTTCAAGATCAGCGAAATAAGTGAATTTTAAGCAAAAAGTAGACGAACAACCTATTTAGCTTTGGATATGACCTTTTGGAGAACACCAAATCCACCTTGCTTTGCTCTCATGTCTAATGTTAAAAATTTACAATTATGATTGAGTTATTTCAAATGGGTGGTCCATTATTTATGGGAATCCTAACCTTACTATTGATCGGTGTACTATTCGCTTCATTCAAATATGTTTCTAGCAATGAAAAAAAGGAGGCTGATAGGGACCTCATCAAATCGATTGGCCTACTAGCCATGGTTCTTGGCATATTTGGTCAATTGATCGGATTGTTTGATGCGTTTAAGATCATTGAGGTGATGGGAACTGTGTCTCCCACAATGCTTATGGGCGGACTAAAAATATCTATGATTACTACTCTATATGGAGTTTTTATCTATCTAATATCCTATTTGATATGGTTATTTTTTAGAATAAAGAAATAATTGGGCATAAAAAAAGGGCATTTTATCAATGCCCTTTATATCTACTTTAAGATCACCTTATTTTCCATAGACAGCTACATCACCTAGCTCCTCTTCTATGCGAAGTAGCTGATTGTATTTAGCCATTCTATCAGATCGTGACATAGATCCGGTTTTTATCTGTCCTGCATTGGTAGCCACTGCAATATCTGCAATAGTCGAATCCTCTGTCTCTCCTGACCTGTGAGACACTACTGCAGTCCATCCTGCTTTGTGAGCCATCTCGATAGCATCTAGAGTCTCTGTCAATGTTCCTATCTGGTTTACCTTAATCAAAATTGAATTTGCTGCTTTTTCCTCTATCCCTCTTTTCAAAAACTTAACATTTGTTACCAATAGATCATCGCCTACCAACTGACATGTATCACCTATCAATGCTGTAAGCATCTTCCATCCTTCCCAGTCATTCTCATCACATCCATCCTCAATACTATCTATAGGGTAATCTTTAGCAAGCTTTGCTAAGTATTCTGCCTGCTCTTTGCTTGATCGCTTTGCACCATCCTTTCCTTCGAATTTTGAGTAGTCATATACTCCGTCAGAGAAGAATTCTGAAGAAGCACAATCCAATGCGATCGTCACTTCTTCACCAGCTTTATATCCAGCATTTTTTATAGCAGCTAAAACACTCTCCAGCGCTTCTTCAGTACCGCCTTTGAAGTTTGGTGCAAAACCACCTTCATCACCAACAGCAGTACTCAATCCTTTATCGTGAATAATGGCTTTCAAGTGATGAAAAATTTCAGATCCCATTCTCATAGCCTCTGTAAATGTAGGAGCTCCAATAGGACGAATCATAAATTCTTGAAATGCAATAGGAGCATCGGAGTGTGATCCTCCATTGATGATATTCATCATTGGTATCGGAAGAACTTTTGCATTTGCTCCTCCTATATACCTGTATAATGGCAGCTGACTTGCATCTGCTCCTGCTTGTGCAACAGCTAGAGAAACACCTAGAATAGCATTAGCGCCAAGCTTAGACTTATTAGGAGTTCCGTCCAAATCAATCATTACCTGATCGATGTAATTTTGTTCTATAGCAAGAAGTCCTTCTATTGCAGGCGCTATAATATTGTTTACGTTATCAACTGCTTTCATTACGCCCTTGCCCATATACCTAGACTTATCTCCATCTCTAAGCTCTACAGCTTCATGCTCCCCAGTAGAAGCACCAGAAGGGACTGCAGCCCTACCCATAAAACCTGATTCAGTGATTACTTCTACTTCTATGGTTGGATTTCCCCTAGAGTCCATAATTTGTCTGGCAAACACACTTTCAATAACACTCATTACTTATTTTCTTTAATTAGTTTAATAAAATCATCAAATAGATAGGTAGAATCATTTGGTCCAGGGGAAGACTCTGGATGGTACTGCACTGCAAATGCCGCTTTCCCATTGAGTCGTAGACCTTCTACCGTATTATCACTTAAGTGAATGTGGGTTAATTCTGCTTCTTTTGATTTTTTCAGTGATTCCATGTCCACCGCAAAACCGTGATTTTGAGAGGTAATTTCACTTAATCCCGTATTCAAATTCTTTACAGGATGATTAAGACCTCTGTGTCCATGATGCATCTTATAGGTTTCTATTCCTACAGCCTTAGCTAATATTTGACTTCCCATACAAATTCCAAATAATGGAATATCCTTGGAAAGAATTTCTTTTACTGTATCAGAAGCATATTCCATGACTCCTGGATCTCCAGGCCCATTTGAAATAAAGAATCCATCTGGACTCCATTTCATTATATCTTGAAAAGAAGTTTTTGCAGGAAAAACCTTGCAATGAGCATTTCTTTTATCAAAATTCTTTAAAATAGATTTTTTCACTCCTAAATCTAACACAGCTACTTTATAGCCTGTATTTCCAGCGCCTACTTCGAAAGACTCATTAGTTGTAACTCGAGTAGAAAGCTCCAACGCTTCCATACTAGGAATTTTTTCTAATTCACGTTTAAGTTCACTTCCCTCTAACTCAGATGAAATTATCGCATTCATTGCTCCCTGAGTTCTAATATGTCGTACAAGTTTTCTAGTGTCTAAGCCAGCAATACCAACAGTATTATTCTTCTCTAAAAACACTTGCAAACTTTCTGTAGCACTGGTTCTGCTAAATTCTTCTGAAAATTCATTGACTACCAATCCTTTGATCTTCACCGAATCACTTTCAACCTCATCATCCTCTGCCCCATAGTTTCCTATATGAGAAGTGGTATTCACTATGATTTGACCATAATATGAAGGATCGGTGTAAATCTCTTGATATCCTGTCATTCCAGTATTAAAGCATATCTCTCCGCCTGAAGTGCCCTGTTTACCGATTGAAAGACCTTCAAAAGTCGTTCCGTCTTGAAGTAAAAGCGTGGCTTTTTTACGTGTGGTAAATTTCATGATTGGTCGCAAATTTAGTTTGGGAATAGGCAATAAAAAAGCCATCCACAATTAAGTGAATGGCTTGATATATTTTCTATTAAGTACAATCTTAATCTTTCTTTTCTTCTTCTTTAGAATCAGTAGCTTCATCCGTCTTAGGCTCTTCAGCTTTCACTTCCTCTACTTCAGCTTTTGGCCCTTCAGTTACTACTTCGACAACCTCTGCTTTCGCTTCTACCTTAGCTTCCTTAGGAGCGTCTTCAGTCTTTGCTTTTCCTCCTCTTCTAGATCTCCTTGTTTTAGCTTTAGCTGCACCTTCATCACTTAGTAGCATTTCATTAAAATCCACTAGCTCCATCATACACATTTCTGCATTATCACCAAGTCTAGCCCCAGTTCTAATGATTCTTGTGTATCCACCTGGACGACTAGAAATTTTTTCAGCAATTGTGCTAAAAAGCTCAGTTACCGACTCCTTGTCTTGCAAGTATGAAAATACAACTCTTCTAGAGTGAGTACTATCAGTCTTAGACTTAGTTAACAATGGATCAACATACTTACGTAAAGCCTTAGCTTTAGCAACAGTTGTATTAATTCTCTTGTGTGTGATAAGAGAAATTGCCATATTAGAAAGCATCGCACTCCTATGCGCTGTTTGTCTTCCTAGGTGATTAAATTTCTTTCCGTGTCTCATTATTCTTCCTCCAATTTATACTTTCCAAGATCCATACCGAATGTAAGGTTCTTATCTGCAACTAATTGCTCAAGCTCTGCTAGTGACTTCTTACCGAAGTTTCTGAATTTCATCATGTCAGAAATTTCTAAAGAAACAAGATCACCAAGCGTTCTTACATCAGCAGCTTTTAAACAATTATATGCTCTTACTGATAGATCAAGATCGTTGAGATTTGACTTCAATAATTTTCTCATGTGAAGCAATTCCTCGTCTACTTGTTCAGGCTCTCCAGCCTCTTGTGTCTCTAGGATCATACTTTGATCAGAGAACAACATGAAGTGCTGTATCAAGATGTGAGCAGCTCCTTTTAAAGCATTTTCAGGATGTATAGATCCATCAGTCTCAATATCAAGGGTCAATTGCTCGTAATCTGTTTTTTGTTCTACCCTAGTGTTTTCAACACTGTACTTTACATTTTTGATTGGTGTAAAGATTGAGTCAATTGCGATGAATCCAAAATTTTGTTCAGGCGGCTTATTTTCATCCGCGCTAACATAACCTCTTCCTTTTTCTACTGTCAATTCTATTTCGAATTGAGCTGATTCGTCAAGGTGACAAATTACATGTTCTGGGTTCAATATTTCGTAAGAAGTAGTGGCTTTGGCTAGATCTCCAGCAGTAAGCACCCCTTTCTTCGATACACTCACAGTGATACTCGCATCGGCGACATCTTCAATTTTCTTAAACCTTACCATTTTAAGGTTTAGGATCATTTCGCTGACATCCTCTACTACACCATCGATAGTTGAGAATTCATGAAGGACACCAGGAATTTTAACACCTGTTATAGCATATCCTTCCAAAGAAGAAAGTAAAATTCTCCTAAGAGCGTTACCCACGGTTACACCGTATCCTTTCTCAAGTGGTTTGAATGTGAAGAGGCCATGGAAATCGTCGGCTTTCTCCATTACCACTTTTTCTGGCATTTGAAATGCTAGGATAGACATATATCTTATTTTTTTGAGTTTTACTTAGAATACAATTCAACAATCAACTGCTCTTTGATATTTTCAGGAATTTCTTCTCTGCTTGGTGAGTTTAAATACTTACCAGACATACTTGAAGAATCCCACTCCAACCAAGAGTAGCCTTTTGCATTTGAAGCTACACTATCCGTGATTGCTTCGAGTGATTTAGATTTCTCTCTTACACCTACAATATCATTAGGTTTTAATGAATACGATGGAATATTAACCAACTCACCATTTACAGTAATATGCTTGTGAGAAACCAGCTGTCTAGCCCCTCTTCTTGTCGGTGCAATACCCAATCTATAAACAGTATTATCTAATCTTGCCTCCAATAGCTGAAGCAAGACCTCTCCTGTAATACCACTTTTTCGAGTCGCTTTTTCAAAAGTATTAGAGAACTGACGCTCTAAAACACCATATGTATATTTAGCCTTTTGCTTTTCAGCAAGCTGAATTGCATATTCTGACTGTTTCTTTCTTCGTCCCCTTCCGTGCTGTCCCGGTGGATAAGCCTTCTTTTGCAATGCTTTGCTTGCTCCAAAGATTGGTTCTCCAAACTTTCTTGAAATTTTAGTCTTAGGCCCTGTATATCTTGCCATTATCTATCGCTATTAATAAACTTAAACTCTTCTTCTTTTCGGTGGTCTACATCCATTGTGAGGTAAAGGAGTAACATCTTTAATCATTGTTACATCAATTCCCACGTTTTGGATAGTGCGTATTGCAGACTCTCTTCCCGATCCTGGTCCTTTTACGAACACATCTACCTTCCTTAGACCTAGGTCATATGCCTTTTGAGCACATTCCTGAGCTGCAACCTGTGCTGCATAAGGAGTATTCTTCTTTGACCCTCTGAAACCCATTTTACCAGCTGATGCCCAGCTAATAACCTGACCTGTTCCATTTGTCATTGAAATAATAATGTTGTTGAATGAAGCTTTGATATGTGCTTGACCTATCGCTTCAATTTGAACAACTCTTTTCTTCGCTTTATCTTTTCTCTTTTGCGCCATCTATATATTACTTAGTAGCCTTCTTCTTATTAGCAACAGTCTTTCTTTTACCTTTTCTGGTTCTAGCATTGTTTTTAGTATGCTGACCTCTTACTGGTAAACTTCTTCTGTGCCTCAATCCTCTATAGCATCCAATGTCTAAAAGTCGTTTGATACTTAACTGAACCTCTCCCTTCAATACACCTTCAACCTTAAAGTTTTCTCTAATAATTGATCGGATATTTCCACCTTCATCATCAGTCCAATCCTGAACTTTTTTATTCAAATCAACACCTGCCTCAGTTAATATTTTCTGTGCCGATGTTCTACCTATTCCGAAGATGTAGGTTAAAGCGATTTCGCTTCGCTTATTGTCTGGAATGTCTACTCCTGCAACTCTTGCCATAGTCTTATCCTTGTCTTTGTTTAAACTTTGGATTCTTTTTATTGATCACATAAAGCTTTCCATTCCTCCTTACCAACTTGCAATCAACGCTTCTCTTTTTTACGGATGCTCTTACTTTCATTTCTCTATTATTATATGCTACTGAAACTCTCGTTACTTATAGCGATAAACTATTCTTCCTTTAGTTAAATCATACGGTGACATTTCCAACTTCACTTTATCTCCTGGTAATATCTTTATATAATGCATTCTCATTTTTCCTGAGATATGAGCTATCACTTCATGACCATTCTCCAATTCTACTCTAAACATTGCATTTGACAATGCTTCCACAATCTTACCGTCTTGCTCTATGGATGCTTGCTTTGCCATTACGCTGCTTGAGTTCTTCCCTTAATCTTACCTGATTTCATCATTCCTTCATAATGTCTCATGAGCAGATAACTCTCTATCTGCTGAAGAGTATCCAAAATGACACCAACCATAATCAATAGTGATGTACCACCATAAAACTGTGCAAAACCTTGGTTCACTCCCGCAATCATTGCGAAAGCAGGAAGTATAGCTATGATTGCTAAAAAGATAGCTCCAGGAAGTGTGATCTTGGAAAGTATCTGGTCTAGGAATTCTCCAGTGTCTTTACCAGGCTTAATACCTGGGACAAAACCACCATTTCTTTTCATATCATCAGCTATCTGTGTAGGATTAATCGTGATTGCAGTATAAAAGAATGTAAACACAATAATCATGATTGCAAACGTCAGATTATATTGCCATGATGTAAAATCAGAAAATGTTGTACTTATTGAGTTCGCTAAATCACTATTTTCTCTCCATAGGCCTGCAAGCATTGCTGGCAAAAACATGATAGACTGGGCAAAGATGATAGGCATTACACCTGAAGCGTTTACTTTCAAAGGAATATACTGACGTTGACCACCATAAACTTGATTACCGACAACTTGCTTAGCATATTGAACAGGGACTCTACGAACCGCCTGAACAAGAGCTACAGTTACCAGTACTACAAAGAACAATGCTACTATCTCTAAAATAAAGATCAGTGCCTCACCCATTCCTCTAGTTATGGCTTCCGCCAAAATACTTCCTGGGAATCGAGATATAATACCAATCATAATAAGCATTGATATACCATTTCCAATTCCCTTATCCGTTATCTTCTCACCAAGCCACATACAAAATATTGTCCCTGATGTAAGAATTATTACTGATGTAAATTTCCAGAAAAAAGTATTTGAGAGTATTGCTGCAGGTTCAACCGCTGCAGATACATAACTGAAGCCTTGAGCCATACAAATGGCAATTGTCAATACTCTCGTTAATTGTGCAATTTTCTTTCTACCACTATCTCCTTCCTTTTGCAGCTTCTGAAAATAAGGAACTGCAACGGTCATTAATTGCAAAACAATGGATGCCGATATGTAAGGCATAATACCCAAAGCAAAAACCGAAGCATTGCTAAAAGCACCTCCTAAGAAAGTATCTAGCAATCCGAAAATACCAGAGGCTTGACCAGTCAATTTAGAGGCATCAACACCAGGTAATACCACAAAAGAGCCTAATCTGAATATGATAAGAAATCCAATCGTATTCAAAATTCGAGTTCTAAGCTCCTCAATGGAAAAAATGTTCTTTATGGTATCTATGAATTTCTTCATTATTCAGGCACTGTAATAGATCCCCCAGCTTTTTCAATAGCTTCTTGGGCTGTCTTAGAAAATTTTTGAGCAGTTATTTTTAGAGATGTTTTCAATTCACCTCTTCCTAACACTTTGATCTGATCCTTTCTTGAAGCGAGTCCATTCTCCTTTAAAATTTCTGGAGTGATCTCCTTCAACTTTTTCGCATCAGCGAGAGTTTGTAAATCATCTAAATTAATTGCCTTAAAATAAACTTTGTTGTTATTCTTAAAACCGAACTTAGGAACCCTTCTCTGTAAAGGCATTTGACCACCCTCGAAACCAGTTTTTCTTGAGTATCCAGCTCTTGACTGAGCACCCTTATGTCCTTTTGTAGACGTACCGCCTCTTCCAGAACCTTGGCCTCTTCCAATTCGCTTTCTATTTTTTGTTGAACCTTCTGCAGGTTTAAGTGACTCTAGTTTCATCTTTACAGCTCTTTAACTTCGATTAAGTGACTTACTGTCTTGATCATTCCATTAATAGATGGAGTTAATTCTTTTTCAACAGTTCTATTGATCTTACCTAAACCTAAAGCAATAATTGTTCGCTTTTGATTCTCAGGTCTTTTGATCGTACTTTTCTTCTGTGTGATTGCTACTTTTCCCATTGTATTAGCCGTTGAAAACTTTATCCAATGAAACACCTCTTTGCTGGGCAACAGCAAATGGATCTCTCATTTTATTTAATGCATCGAAAGTAGCTTTCACCACGTTATGTGGGTTAGAAGAACCTTTCGATTTAGCAAGTACATCATGTACTCCAGCACTCTCCAATACCGCTCTCATTGCTCCACCAGCGATTACTCCAGTACCTGCAGAAGCTGGCTTCAACAGTACCAAACCACCGCCGAATTTACCGATTGCTTCGTGAGGAACAGTTCCCTTAAATACAGGAACCTTTACCAAATTCTTCTTAGCATCATCAATTCCCTTAGTGATAGCGTCTGTAACTTCATTAGCCTTACCTAGTCCGTATCCAACAACACCATTCCCATCTCCAACAACTACGATAGCTGAGAAACTAAATCTACGACCACCCTTCACAACTTTAGCAACCCTTTTAATGGCTACTACCTTTTCCTGAAGGTCTAATTCGCTTGCTTTTACTGATTTTATATTACTCTGTGACATAATGATCTCTTAGAATTTTAATCCTCCTTCTCTTGCACCTTCAGCTAGAGATTTCACTCTGCCATGATAGGAATAACCGCCTCTGTCAAAAATAACAGTCTCGACTCCAACTCCTTTAGCATTTTCAGCTAACTTCTTTCCTACCTCCTTAGCGATATCTACATTCAAATTTGCTTTACCAATTTCTTTTGTAGATGCTGATGCTATAGTTACACCTTTAACATCATCTATAACTTGGGCATAAATACCCTTGTTACTTTTGAATATAGAGATTCTAGGTCTCTCAGCTGTACCAGAAATTTTATTTCTAATAGCGAGCCTTAGTCTTTTTCTTCTTGCTGTTTTAGTAATCGCCATGTCTTATTATTTAGCAGCAGTTTTACCAGCTTTTCTTCTAACTTGTTCGCCAATGAAACGTATACCTTTTCCTTTGTATGGCTCCACTTTTCTGAACGATTTAATTTTTGCTGAAATTGCACCAACGAGTTGTTTGTCAATTCCTTCAACAGTTACCTTAGGATTTTTTCCCTTTTCAGTTTCTGCAGTTACCGTAATTTCCTCTGGAACGGCGAAGTATATACTATGTGAATAACCTAGATTTAACTCTAAAACGTTATTCTGAACGGCAGCCTTGTAACCAACACCAACTAACTCCATCTCCTTCTTGTATCCAGTATTTACTCCTTCAACCATATTGTTGACGAGAGACCGATACAAGCCGTGCATTGCTTTGTGTCGCTTCTGCTCAGTTGCTCTCTCCACTACTATTACTCCATCTTCCAATTTGAAAGAAATATCTGGATCAATATCCTGCGTTAACTCTCCTTTTGGCCCTTTAACAGTTACAATGTTCTTATCCATTGAAAATGTTACTCCTTCAGGCAAATCGATTGGTGCTTTTCCTATCCTTGACATATCAGATCAATTAATAAACGTAACATAAAACCTCTCCTCCAACACTTTCATTTCGTGCTTCCTTATCTGTTATTACCCCTTTTGAAGTAGATAAAATTGCAACGCCAAGACCATTTAATACCCTTGGAAGCTCACCCGAACCTGCGTACTTTCTTAAACCAGGCTTGCTTACTCTTTCTAAATGAGTAATGGCTGACTGCTTAGTTTGAGGATTGTACTTCAAGGCAATCTTGATGATACCTTGCTTACTATCGTCTTCAAACTTATAATTTCTTATATAGCCTTTGTTGTGCAATACCTTAGTGATTTCCTTCTTCAAATTTGAAGCCGGCATCTCTACCACACGATGATTCGCTGTTATTGCGTTACGAATCCTGGTTAAATAATCTGCTATCGGGTCTGTTACCATTTCTTAAAAACACTTATCCCCCTTGAAAAAGGGGGTGCAAAAATAATAATTTTTTTAACTAATGTCCATAGTGGACGATATTTCTTAAAGTGATCTGGGAATTATTTTTTACTTCTCCAGAAGACAGTAGTAATTCTACTACCAGCTCGCCTTTGTTACTCCAGGGATCTTACCATCTGAGGCCATTTCTCTGAACGTAACTCTGGATATACCAAACTTCCTCATGTAACCCTTAGGTCGTCCAGTAAGCTTACATCTATTATGTAATCTTACTTTCGATGAATTCCTTGGTAACTTGTCCAATCCTTCCCAATCTCCTGCTGCTTTTAGAGCTGCACGCTTTTCAGCGTACCTGTCTACAAGCTTTTGTCTCTTAACTTCTCTTGCTTTTACTGCGGATCTAGCCATAATTTCTTAGTTCTTCTTTGAAGTAAAAGGCATTCCAAACGCCTTTAACAATGCCAAACTTTCTTCATCTGTATTTGCGGTAGTTACGAATGTGATATCCATTCCTGATATATGTTTCACCTTATCAATACTGATTTCAGGAAAAATAATCTGTTCTTGCACACCTAACGTATAATTACCTCTACCATCAAAACCCCTGTCTTTTACACCTTTGAAATCTCTTACTCGAGGTAATGCAACAGTTGTCAATCTATCAAGGAATTCGTACATCTTGTCACCTCTTAAAGTAACTTTTGCACCTATTGGCATTCCTTCTCTCAATTTGAAATTAGAAACTGACTTCTTTGCAATTGTAGGAACAGCCTGCTGACCTGTAATTGTAGTCAATTCCTCTACTCCTGTATCGACCATCTTTTTGTCGGAGACAGCTTGCCCAATACCTTTATTGATAGCTATTTTAGTAAGCTTAGGTACTTGCATCACAGAGGTATATTGAAACTTATCTTTAAGTTCAGCAACAATCTCTTTCGTGTATTTTTCTTTTAATCTAGGACTAGCCATTCGTGATAAATTCTCCTGATTTTT
>CAYGTD010000002.1:0-45471 GCA_964352725.1 uncultured Roseivirgaceae bacterium | reverse complement strand
ATGCCAATATGCTCTACATTTTTCCACATTTCGTTTTTCTATTTTTATAACTGAGAATTTATGCCAAGTAGCAGAATTACAGCTATGTATGTATAATTTATCTCGATAATTGGGTTGAGCATCATGCTCAATTAGTAAGTTTGCAAAAATGCGGAACTTTCACGCCATTGAGAAAGTTGTTGCTAATGAATATTAAGAAATGGAAATAAGATCCGACATTCACATAGAATCAGCTAAGATTCAAAATGAAATCAAGAATTTTCTTGGTTTAAGAAGCGACGAGCTCATGTTTGAATATGCTGCCTCGGATGGAAAGACTAAATTGGATTTAATCACAATAAATCCTAGACACAATCAATCTTTCCTGTTTAAAACGACAACTGGGTTTGATAAAACAGACGCACTACACAAGATGCTTGACTATGTGCGTACTCACAAGGACAAGGAAAGCTCGTTTACTATACAGTGGATGATGAAAGGAATGAATGAACTACAAACGTCTTATTTTCGTGCGAAAAACATGTATGATGCCATGGATAAACTTTACTATGGAAGAGACATGAATAATCTGACTTTATTTAGCATTGTCCTTAATCCTGTAGCCTAATGATAGCAGTAACCGATACCGCAAAAACACAAATTACGACTCTTTTATCTAAAGAGGGTAAATCACTGGATCATAATATTCGCGTCTCTGTAAAAGGAGGCGGATGCTCAGGGCTAATGTATGATCTCTCTTTTGATCCTGAGATCAATGACGCAGATGAAGTCTTTGAGGATAAAGGCGTTAAAATTTTAGTCGATAAAAAGAGCTTACTCTATTTGCTAGGTACTACCCTGGACTTCTCCGATGGATTGAATGGTAAAGGTTTTCAGTTTGTCAATCCTAATGCATCCCGAACATGCGGATGCGGCGAGAGTTTCTCCGTTTAAGTTTCGCAGACACTCAAAATTCAGTTTACAAAACCATCAAAACAGTCTATATTAGTCACAACCAACTAAAATCATGATTGAGAGCATCCTAAAACTGTTGAAATACTACAAATCATTAGGAGAAAAGACCATCGCTGCTTTGAGTGATGAAGAACTTCACTTAGAACCTGGGGATGATGTAAATAGCATTCCAATCATTGTAAAACATTTGTGGGGTAACATGCTCTCACGCTGGACAAATTTCCTTACCGAAGACGGGGAAAAGGAATGGCGTAAACGTGAAGAAGAATTTGAGTCTACTATAAAGACGAGAGAAGAGCTACTTGCTAAATGGGAAGAAGGATGGTCTTGCTTTTTGGGAGCGATTGAGGATTTGAATGAAGAAGATTTAGAAAAAATCATTTACATCAGAAATGAAGGCCATACTGTCATTGAAGCAATTCATAGACAATTAGCTCATTATAGTTATCATATTGGTCAAATAGTCTACTTAGGAAAAATCATTAAAGGTGACGAGTGGATATCCCTATCTATTCCAAAGGGAAAATCAGAAGAATTTAATGAACTGAAATTTGCCTCTGAAAAAGAGCGAAAGCATTATACAGGGGCTTAAAAGGAAATTTATTCTATTTAGACAACTCTACTTTTTTCAGGCTTCAAGAATAGCGTATCAAATACCTTCTAAGTGATTCAGCTTAATTTTTATAAAGCTCGATAATCTTTTCCATACACCTTTCTCCATCCATTGCAGCCGATACAATTCCGCCGGCATATCCAGCACCTTCTGCGCAAGGAAATAATCGTTTCACTTCTACATGCTCACATGTTTCTTTATCTCTAGGAATACGAACTGGTGAGGAAGTTCTGCTTTCTATTCCTACAATTTGCGCTTCATTCGTCAAATAGCCTTTCATCTTCTGACCAAAATATTGAAATCCTTGCCTCAATCTTTTACCGATGAAATGTGGTAAAACTTCCATCATATCTACACTCGATAAACCTGGCTGATAAGACGTATCTAACAAACGACTAGAAATTTTTCCGTCCACAAAATCAGTCATACGCTGAGCAGGTGCCGTTTGCGTTTCACCTCCTAACTTCCATGCCTGTTGTTCAACAGAAGCTTGAAATTCCATAGTTGCCAGTTCCCCATATTGATGAAATTCTGGAATATCCTCTAATTCTACAGCTGCCACTATTCCTGAATTAGCATATTTGCTATCTCTTCGTGAAGGACTCATACCATTTACAACCAATTCCCCTGGAGATGTTGCTGCAGGCACGATAAACCCGCCTGGACACATACAGAAAGAGAATACACCTCTTTCGGTGTTCTTCAAGGTAGTTTGTGCGACCAGAGAGTATGCAGAAGCGGGTAAAACTCCTCGATCATCACATTTATACTGAATCTTGTCTATCAATTTTTGAGGGTGTTCTATACGAACTCCCAAGGCAAATGGCTTGGCCTCAATCTTTACGTTCCTTTTTTGACAGAGTCTGAAAATATCTCTTGCTGAATGACCGGTAGCCAATACCACTGCAACACCTTTCCAGCTCTGCTCTGCGGTAATGACTCCTTTCATCTCACCATTCTCTAAGATAAAATCAGTCACTTTGGTATTAAAGTGGACTTCACCACCAGCCTCCTCAATGGTTTCTCTCAACGCTGTAACTAATTTAGGAAGCTTATTGGTGCCGATATGTGGATGAGCTTCATACAAAATCTCTTCTGTAGCTCCGTGAGCCACCATTATCTCAAAAACTCTTCGAATACTGCCTCTTTTCTTTGCTCGCGTATAGAGTTTCCCATCAGAATAGGTCCCCGCTCCTCCCTCGCCAAAACAATAGTTGCTTTCAGGGTTGACAATATGCTCTTTATTAATGGCCGCTAGGTCTCTTCTTCGCGCTTGAACATCTTTTCCCCGCTCCAAAATAATGGGCTTCAAGCCACCTTCTATTGCCTTGATTCCAGCAAATAATCCTGCAGGCCCTGCCCCTACAATGATCACAGGATCAGCATTTCTCACATCGTGTTCCTTCTTGAAATATTCAACATACTCAACTCCTGTTGGTGTATCACGAACCTCTACCTGCACATTGACTTTAATGACTTTTTGGCGAGCATCTACAGATCTTCTTCTGATTTGAAAGAAAGATCCAGATGGTAATAAATCTCTTTCCTCTAAGTATTGCTTTAATACTTCTTCTTGAAAACCAATTTCAGGAGATACGACTAAGTCATGTATGGGCATAAAGCAAAGGTAGCATCACCAAAGCTCAGACCACTAATCGGTATTATCTTTATAGTATGAACGTATCTAATTATCTATCCCAAGTCAATGAGTTATTCTCTCCAAAAGTAATTGGCGAAGTGAATGACGTTTTTGTGAAAGTGGCCAAAATTCATGGTGAGAAGGTACCATGGCATAATCACACCAATGAGGATGAAGCATTTTTCATTATCAAAGGAGAACTCATTTTTGAGGAAGAGAATAAAGAGCCCTTTACCATGAGAGAAGGGGATATCTATGTTGTGAAAAAAGGAGTAAATCATAGAGTCTCCTCAACCGAAGAATGCCACATCATGCTTATTGAAAATAAGACTACAGCTCATACAGGTGAAGTAGATTCTGAGATCACAAAAAGCGTAGATCAACAAATGATGTGATTTTTATACCTGTAAATCAGACACTTAACAACTATTTTCATTTCTATGTAAGAAAATTTTATAGAGCCGTACTAATGGGGTAACGATTCGAAATGAAACAAACCGAACAACATCACATCTTTGAAGAATGGCTGAATCAGTACAGAGCGTTACTGTTTAAGATTGTACGAGCATATGCATACAATGCAGATGATCAAGATGATCTTTTTCAAGATATCTCTCTACAGATTTGGAAATCGATTCCATCCTTTAAAGGCAACTCTAGTCCTTCTACTTGGCTTTATCGTATTTCTCTAAATACAGCAATACGATGGAGTGGAAAGCAAAAAAAGCATCAAGATGGAAGGCAAGAGATTGGTGATGTATCGCATATCCTTCGTGCAAATGAGGAAGCGGTAGACGAAAGAATTGCTTGGCTTTACGATGAAATAAAGCTGATGAATGAAATCGATAGATCTCTAACACTCATGCTGCTAGATGGATTTAGTTATAAAGAAATGGCTGATATGATTGGTATTTCTGAGAGCAATATCGGGGTTAAAATTCATCGAATCAAAAAACAATTGGTAACACGATCTGAAAAGTATGAGAAGCAAAATGCTTCTGCTTAAGATGAAAATGATGAGAAATGACTACAACACGAAATATATTTCATTACCTAGACTGCACAGCTATGGAGTTTGAACAAATGCAAAAAATATGGGATGAGGAGAAGAAAGAAAATCTCTTTATCATAGATGAGGCGGCACTTCACAAAAGTGTGACTCGAAAAAAAGATGCTGCTGGAAGAAGAATTAATAAAGTAGAAATTGCACTCATCCTGATAAATTCATTTTGTAGCATCACTCTTTTTATTAAAGCCTTAAATGATACGAACAACTGGAATTTTATTGGATCAGCACTGATGCTTGCTACTGTTCTTTACATATTTTTTTCTAGATATAAGAGAAAAAAAGGTGAAAACACGTTTGATCGAAGTATGCTAGGCGAATTGAACCATGCCATTGCAAATACTAATTCTATTATTCAGTTTTCAAGGCTTATGATTATTGGTTATCTCCTTCCATTCTCCATTTTCATTATGGCTAAACTGATTTGGACAGATGCTTCAATTGAAAGATGGCTAACCATGGGGGGTATGTATTTACTTGCCTTCATTCTTATTCAATGGGAACGGAAGAAAATGCACATCCCAAGAAAACACAATCTGGAATTATTGAAGAAGAAGCTTATGGAAGATTCTTAATTGAAAAAAATAAATTAAGTACCGAAAGACATGCTCAACTACCGAGTATGTCTTTTTCTGTTTCAGCCTTCGCTAGAATTATCTACTTTTCTCAAAATTTTAAAATCAAAGAAATGAGAGTTGTTTTTAGCTTAATCACCCTTATCTTTTTTATATCTGTCTCAGCTCAAGATCGCATGATGGAGGCTGATAAAACTATCATCACGCAGCATCAGGCTACTTTTAATGGAAAATCAATTTCTTACGTAGCTACCACAGGAACCCAACCTGTTTGGAATGAAGAAGGCAAAGCAATTGCTGCAGTTCATTTTACTTATTATAGAAAAGGTAAGGAGACAGGAAAAGCAGACGATACAGATACAAAACGACCTTTAATCATTTCTTTCAATGGTGGTCCTGGTTCAGGCTCTGTTTGGATGCACTTGGCTTATACTGGCCCGAAAATATTGAATGTGGATAGTGAAGGCTACCCAATCCAACCTTATGGAGTAAAAGACAATCCCAATTCCATTTTGGATATAGCGGACATTGTGTTCGTGAATCCTGTGAATACAGGTTATTCAAGAATAATAGACAAAGAAGTAAAGAGAGAGTTTTTCTTTGGCGTAAAAGAAGACGTTTCTTATTTAGCAGAATGGATCAATACATTCGTAACCAGAATGAACCGATGGGAGTCTCCAAAATACCTCATTGGTGAAAGCTATGGTACTACTCGTGTTTCTGGATTAGCTCTTGAGCTTCAAAACAGACAATGGATGTACCTGAATGGCGTTATTTTAGTTTCCCCAACTGAATTAGGGATTCATAGTGGGAATGGACGAAGAGAAGGACCTTTAGGTGCTGCCTTAAGAGTTCCTTATTTTGCTGCTGCCGCATGGTATCACAAGCAACTTCCAAACAACCTTCAATCCAAAGATTTAGATGTAGTCTTAGCTGAGGTGGAAAAATATGCCATAGATGAATTGATGCCCATCATTGCTAAAGGTGGATTTGTAACTGATGCAGAAAAACAAGAAGCTGCCAAGATGATGGCGCGTTATTCTGGCATTTCTGAGAAAGTGATCTTGCAATACAATCTAGATGTGCCTACTTCCTTCTTCTGGAAGGAATTGTTACGAGACGAAGGGTTTACGGTAGGACGATTGGATTCCAGGTACAAAGGAATAGACCGAACAGATGCGGGAGATAGTCCTGATTATAATTCTGAACTTACTAGCTGGTTGCATGCATTTACACCGGCTGTAAATTATTATTACAGCAACGTATTGAACTACAAAACAGATATCAAATACAACATGTTTGGCCCTGTGCGTCCGTGGAACAGTGATGGTAATAATACTGGAGAAAACCTAAGACAAGCAATGGCACAGAACCCATATCTTCATACCATGATTCAGTCAGGGTATTACGATGGAGCCACCAAATATTTTGACGCGAAATATACCATGTGGCAAATAGATCCTAGTGGAAAAATGAAAGATCGTTTCTCCTTTAAAGGCTATCGCTCTGGACATATGATGTATCTCCGAAATGAAGATCTCATCAATAGTAATCAGCATATCAGAGAGTTTATCGAGATGAGTACTCCTAAGGCTGGGGAACCTGCTAAGTATTGAATTACTGTTTGGTAAGATTAACTTTAACACTATGAAAAATATATCCATCCTACTCATTTTACTTGTTTTATCCACATCATGTTCTACTCCTAAAGAAACAATCTCCATGGATGAACTAGCCGAAAGCTATGTGCGTCTAGTATTAGAGATTGGTATGTATGATGGTGACTTTGTGGATGCCTACTATGGTCCAGAAGAATGGAGGTACGAAGGTGAGAAAGCTGATTCGCTACCCACGTCAAACTTTATAGATCGGGTAAATAAGCTGCTGACTCAAGCCAAGGAATTAGATACCTCTTCATTCTCTGAATTGGAAAAGGTAAGGGTTTCATTTTTTCAAAAGCAGCTTATTGCTGTGCGAACTAAAGTAGAAATGATGGGCGGAAAAGTGTACAGTTTTGATGAAGAGGCTCAGCTTTTATACGATGCTCAGCCTCCAAGCTTCCCAACTTCTTACTTTGATAGCCTATTAACCAATTTAGACAATGCTTTACCAGGTAATGGTGCTTTACCAACTAGATACAATGATTATGTGAATCAATTTGTGATTCCGAAAGACAAACTAGATACTGTATTTCAAACGGCAATAGCTGAAGGAAGAAAGCGTACCAATGCTTATTTCAACCTGCCTGAAAATGAAAACTTTGTATTAGAATATGTCAATGACAAAAGCTGGTCGGGCTACAATTACTATCAAGGAAAGAGTCAGAGTTTAATTCAAATCAATACTGATTTTCCCATATTCATCCAAAGAGCTATCGACTTAGCCTGTCATGAAGGATATCCTGGACATCATGTCTTCAACGCCCTTTTAGAACAAAATTTAGTGGACTCAAAAGGATGGAAAGAATTTGCTGTTTATCCATTATTCTCTCCTCAATCCCTGATTGCAGAAGGAAGTGCTAACTATGGAATAGCTGTCGCTTTCCCAGGTGATGAACGAGTAGCTTATGAGAAAGAGGTACTATTTCCACTGGCAGGATTGGATGCAAGCAAGGCAGATGAGTATTATATGATATTGAATCTAATGTCACAGCTAAACTATGCGGGGAATGAAGCCGCTAGAAACTACTTGAATGGAGATCTTACTAGAGAAGAAGCCGCAAGCTGGATTGAGAAATATTTACTTTATGCACCAGATAGAGCCTTGCAGAGAACCCGATTTATTGATCAGTATAGAAGCTATGTGATCAACTACAACCTAGGGAAAGACTTGGTGGCCAACTATGTAGAAATGCAAGGGGGCACAGCTGATCAGCCAGAAAAACGATGGGCTGTTTTCAAGGAATTACTAAGCAATCCAAATACAGCGAGTACTATTCAGTAGTTTCATTTTTTCAGTAATGTGAACGATCTTTGAATAAAAGACATTTTTACTTGTATGAAATATTTAGTTGTAATCGAAGAAACTGATAACGGATTTAGTGCCTATGTTCCAGATTTACCAGGCTGCATAACGGTCGGGGATTCTAGAGAAGAAACAGAGCAACTAATTCAAGAAGCTATTCTATTTCATTTAGAAGGGATGAAAGAAGACGGGCTCAACCCTCCTCTTGCTAAGAGTGAAGGTCTCACGATGATTCTACCATAAGCGGTATGAAAGTAAAGGAAATCCTTTCCTTACTTAAAAAAGATGGTTGGATTTTAGTAGCACAAAGAGGAAGTCACAAACAATACAAACATCCCAATAAGCCTGGAAGAGTTACAGTACCAGATCACGGTCAAAATAAAGACCTAGCAAGAGGAACTGAAAATAGTATTTTAAAACAGGCTGGCCTTAAAGGCTAATACCACCTACTCATCTCAAACCTCTCTTTGGAGTAGTCAAAACTTTAACAAAACATACCCATCCATGACATAGGTAGTCACTGTGGTGAGCATAGAAGTGGCCACTTCTATTTCTGGAAGCAGCTGATCGGAGTTTACTTTTCTTCCCTTTAGTGACTGACCGCAGACTGTGATCTTCACCCCCGCTGCTTTTAGCTCTTTTATTAAAGGTGTATTTGGATTAGCCACTCCAAACTTTTCTTCATACTCAGCATCATTTAATGTTGAATATGTTGATTTACCATGAATAGCTAACACAACGCTAATCTTTTGAATATCCGCTCCACCTACAGCATATAGGTTGAGCATTCTCGCCACATTATTGATAGAGCCATCAATGATCTTTGGGTCACCTGCTCCGCCAAAAACTTCTATTACGATGTTATACTGAATATCTGGTTCAGGCTTTATAGTGGCTTCTGGAATCTCATAGATTCCACCAAAATTTCTAATAACTGGATTGACTCGGTCTTGACTGAAGATGGCGAGAGAAAGGAATAAATAGGGGATTAAAATTGCATATCTCATTAACTCATTTATTGGATGTTTCTTCCAAAAATACGTCAATACCAGCCACTCAACTCAAACTTCTCTTTGGAAGAATCTAAGATGCTAGTTTTCTCACACTTGAGTACTCTGTGTGGGTATTTTTCAATGAATTTGTGATTGTGAGTTGCCATCAATACAGCCGTTCCGCTGTTATTGATTTCTTCAAATAGCTTAAGGATTCCAGCACTCACATCTGGATCAAGATTACCTGTAGGCTCATCTGCAAAAAGGATTTGTGGCTCATTGATCATTGCCCTAGCGATCACAACCCTTTGTTGTTCTCCACCAGAAAGTTGATGTGGCATTTTGGCTGAAATAGCACCAAGTCCAACTCTCATCAAAACTTCTGCAATTCTGCCTTTCATTTTAGCTGGATCTTTCCAACCAGTTGCTCTCATCACAAAAGTGAGATTTTCCGCTATAGATCGGTCATTGAAAAGTTCAAAGTCCTGAAAAATGATACCCACTTTCCTTCTAAGAAAAGGGACCTCTTTATGCTTGATGTTATTGATTTGATAGCCAACCACCTCTGCTTGACCTAATCGTAATGGAAGATCTGCATACAATGTTTTAAGCAATGAAGACTTCCCACTTCCTGTACGTCCTATTAAGTAAACAAATTCCCCCTTGTCCACCGTAAAGTCTATTTCACTCAGTACAGTGTGATCTTCCTGAAAGACAGAAACATTGGAAACTCTTACTACAGGTTCGTCGGAGAAAGAAGACATTGGACTAAAGCTCTAATTTTTGCAATTTCCCGTAAGGTAAGGATTTGATCAATATTTTTAGCTCTTCATCTTTTCCACCCATCCCGAATTTATCCATTCTTTTGAGTGGACGATCAGTCCTAAAATAAGCTACTAACACAAAATTCTGATCACGTATTTGGACGTAATCAGGAATTTTTGCTTTTCCTTTCACCTTGATGATGTACATTTCTTCTAATTCTAGAATGTCAGTTATTTCTATCATCAACTACAAAAAAAATTATTTGTTTGCTTTATTGTAGTCCGCTAGAAATTTTTCCAGACCTGAGTCAGTTAACGGATGCTTGAGCAATCCAGTTATCACGCTCAAAGGACAAGTTGCCACGTCTGCTCCTATCTCAGCACACTGGATCAAGTGCATGTTGTGTCTGATAGACGCTGCAAGCACCTCAGTTTCAAAACCGTAGTTATCATAGATTCCTACGATTTGCTCAATTAGCGCCAAGCCGTCAGCACTTATATCATCCAATCTTCCGATGAATGGAGATACATAACTAGCTCCAGCCTTAGCTGCCAAAATGGCCTGTCCTGCATTAAAGATGAGTGTGCAATTCGTTCTAATGCCATCAGCTGTCAACGATGAAATCGCTTTAATGCCATCCTTAATCATTGGAATTTTTACCACAATCTTGTCATCGATCTTAGCCAACTCCTTTCCTTCCTTCACCATGGTCTCGAAATCGGTAGCAATTACCTCGGCGCTCACATTATCATCCACAATACTACAGATGTCTTTGTAGTGCTTCAAAATATTTGCATCACCAGTGATGCCTTCTTTTGCCATCAACGATGGATTGGTGGTTACACCATCAAGTACACCTAAATCCTGAGCCTCTCTGATTTCATCAAGATTAGCTGTGTCGATAAAAAATTTCATTGGGGGTTATATTTTGATTGAAGAAAGAATCAAATAAAAAAGGCAAACGAAGCATCGCACCGCTACAACCACCTACCCTTGCTACCGTCAGGTCCTGGGGGATTCGGAGGGAGCTGGTCGTACCCGTCTGCCCGGCGCAAAATTAGTAAAGCTCCAATTAGAAAACGAACATTTTCAAACTTAGTAGAGAGAATGATTCCATCTCCGCCTCAATCCTTATTCCCGCTCTTGGTAGTCTCTTTTCCCCAGCACCAATTCTCTCCAAAAAAGGATACTACTGCCGATCGGGTCTAGGTTGAAAGTGGTGTGCTTCGGTTTGAATTAAAAATAGATGCTAAAATAAATTCAGCATGACGTCAGGAAATAGATTGATTCTCTCAAATCGAGCGTCACCTTGAACTTGCTTCAGGGTCTAATAATTCTGAAAGATCCTGAATGTCGCTTTGTTGTGTTAATCAATAATCATCTAACCTTCTATAAAAAACGAGTTCTTTCTCTTCATTGCTTTCATCTTCATCATCTAGAAGATTACCAAAATCAACATCCAACGCCTCCAAATCTTCATCAAAAGAAGACTCCTCGTCATGAAGGTCCATATCTATTTCTTTCATGATTCAAAATTAGAATCGTTAAAAAAGTTAATTCAAAATTTAGGATTAAAGTTGAGTTATGTGATTGTTAGGAATTGAACTCCTCATCGATAATCACTACCAATTCGCTTAACATCATAGCTGTGGCTCCCCAAACAATGCGATTGCCCAAATCAAAGTAGGGGCTTAGTAACTTGTATCCATTTCTAACTACCAATTCCTTTTCTTTTTTGAATCTAGGGTCAATCAACTGCTCAATAGTAGGCGTAATGATTCCACTTACTTCTCTTAGATCGGGAATAAACTCAGGTTTTTCATCAATCACCCCAATAACTGGTTTTACCATATAGTTACTAGCTGCTACGAAGAAAGTAGAAAGACTACCTATGACTTTTATCTTTTCCTCTGGCACTCCAATCTCTTCTCGTGTTTCCCTCAAAGCTGTCATGATCAAATCCTCATCGTCTTTCTCATATCTTCCTCCTGGCAATGCCATTTGCCCACCGTGAACTCCTTCATAGTCTGGTCGTTGGATTAAAGGAAAATGAGTCTGTCCATCCATATTGAAAAGCAAAATCATCACTCCACCTTCTTTTGGAGGCTTACTATTTTTCAATTTTAATTCAGAACCATTTGGCAGCTTAGGCTTCATTAATGAATGAGCTTTTTCGCCAGGGAGTTCTCCAGCCAATTTCTTTTCTAAGAAACTAATCAATTCATCGAAATTCATTGTCTTGCAAATTACAAGGGATCTATGATATAATTACATAAATAAGCCCCTAGAAAGCATCAGACCGAATAAATAGCTTGATTTTGAGATTAGATCTCCTTCAATTTAAGGAAATGAACATTTTACTTTTTTATTATATTACTGGACTGTCACCCTACTAATTTAATGGAAACCACACCCACTTATATTGCTGGTACGTTTATCGCCATCGTTTTAGCCTTAATTGGCTTCCTCTACTATGCAATAAGTAGTGTTGCCAAAAGCAAGAAGAATCTAACTCCATCTATCATCCTGACTCTTCTTTTTGGATGGATTTTCGTGATTTCAACACTTACATTTAGTGAATTTTTTCAAAATTATTCAATGCCTCCGAGGCTTTTCATTTTTGTGGGATTTCTTGTCATTACGATGATTTTGTTGTTTGTATTTCCAAAATCAAGATCATTCTTAAACGAAATGCCGATTACCACACTAACATATCTACACATTATAAGAGTCCCTGTAGAAATGGTTTTATGGTGGTTAGCTATTTCGGGTATGATCTCCATGGACTTAACTTTTGAGGGTTCAAATCTTGATATCATTTCAGGAATCTCTGCGCCATTTGCTGCCGTGTTTATGGTAGGGGGTAAGAATAAAAATAGAATAGGGGCCATTATTTGGAATGTATTAGCACTTGGCCTTTTAGTAAACATTGTTTACCGAGCAATTAGTTACACCCCTTACTTTTATGAGCAAACCTCTAGTGGAGATGTGGTGAATTACGCGGTTTTCTATTTCCCTTATATTCTGCTTCCCGCTTTTGTAGTCCCTGTGGTGCTATTCAGTCACTTAATATGCTTGAATCAGTTGATCTTTAAAAAAGATCAATCACAATATTGGGACAACAATAACTGACAAGCCTTTTCGCCATTTTCAATTCCTTTATTCCATGCACTGCAAGCATCGTCTGCTTTTCCTTGGGCTTTATGTGCTTGTCCTAAGTAGTAGTAAATTTCATCAATGAACTCATTTGAATCTATTGCCCTTTCAAATAATCGTTGGGCCTCTTCATTCTCCCCTTTTTTTAGTAAAAAAATTCCTTTATTTCGATATGCCCACCCGTTTTTGGGGTTCAGTAAAATACTCTGATTAATATCTTTTAGTGCAAGTTCTAGCGAATCCATTTCTAGATAAATGTATCCTCTATTATTAATGAAGTAAGGCTCATTCGGCACCTCATCAATGGCTCTATTTATTTCAGCTAATGACGCTTGGAAGTTACCTTGATCCAGCTGAATTAAGCTGTAAAGGTTAAATGCGTTAGCGTCGTTTGGGCTAAGCCTCATGGCTTCTTCCAACCTGCTTAAGGCTTGTTCATTATTCTTTTGAAAATAATGGATGGTCGCAATATTGATGATCGTCTCCGGATTCAACGGATTCAACTTATCTGATATTAATAAACTACTTAGTGCCTCATCATAATTTCTAAGTTTAGTCTGAACTAGCCCTTTGTAGAAATAAACAAAAGCAGAATCGGGTTTTAGAGTTTCTATTTTAATCACATCTTTCAATGCTTTTTCATATTGTCCTATTTCCTCATAGGCGTATGCGCGATTGAACAATGCATCTAGATAATCAGGAGACTGAAGAATAGCTTGATTATAATCTAGGATTGCTTCGTATGGATGATTAGTTTCCATCTTGGCTACTCCTCTATTATTTAGAGAAAAGGCATAAGTTGGATCTATTTTTAAAGATTGGTTATAATAAGGAATAGCCCTTTGATAATCACCCTCAGAAAGGGATACATTTCCTTTAGTGAAAAAACGATCTCTTCTCTCCTCCTCTGATTCACAAGATGACAAAAGGACAAGTATAAAAAGTGATAAAACAGAAATTTTGGTCATAATCTAAAATAAAAGCCCACACAAATCTATGCAGGCTCTCTATTAACAATGGATACTTTCAAACAGTTTTAGCCGAAGACCATTTTATTGATTAATACCCAATTTTTAAGATTAAGATTTCCTGACTGAACCTCCACTACTAGAATTAGCATCTAGGTATTTTGGTGTTCCTTTATATCTAATAGATCCCCCGCTACTACTTCTAGCATCTAACTTCTTACTTACATTTACTCTCACAGAACCTCCGCTGCTTGCAGTTGCTTCTACCTCCTCACTTTCCACATCATATGCATCATAGTCTCCTGAACTACTTGCACTTATATCTTGCTTAGTGGCACTGCCAGATATTTCAATATCTCCAGCACTTGATACCTCAGCATCAATACTGCTTACATTTACTTCAAGCTTGGCATCTCCAGCACTTGAAGCATCTATCTCTAAATCTTCTGCTTTGATACTTGCAATAATATCTCCAGCGCTACTCACATCTACATCAAAATCTCCACTTGTTTCAATGGTACCCTCAGCTTTTATAGAAGCCGCCGAAGAAGCACCAATCGCATTAATGGAAACGTATGTCACATAAACATCTACGTCTACGTTTCGATTATTATTCCCATCTAAGTGTATTTTCAATCTTCCCCCGCTCACTTCTGTTAATACATCCTCTAAATCCTCGCTTCTTGATACAATTCTCGCCTCCTCTTTAGAACCTTTTTTCAGGAACACATTTATGGCTTCATGCGCTGTGACTTTTGAGAAAGATTCTAAGCTTCTAGTTTCTTCTTGCTGAGCAAATGTGAATCCGGCTAAGAGTAGTCCAAATACCACTGTTAAACATAATTTTTTCATAATTCGTAGTTTTTTGAGTTTTCATATGATACTGTGAAGTAATATCCTCACAGCTACCATTAAAAGATTATGAAAAAATGAAAAGGTTGCAGACTAAAGAGAAGATTTATAATTTTTTTGAAAATCAGTCCATGGAGTCTTCTCGTAATGACCTCCGCCCATATACTCTACAATTGGCTCCATTTGATTTGGCTTTAAGTATCCTGCCATTGCTTGAAGAATTCTCAATTCTTCGTCCATGAATACGGTAGTGGGGTAGCTCAACTTATTTCTAGTGAGTGCAGCTGCCAACTCATGATAACCTCTTCTGCCAGAAGGGACAAAGTTGAAAGTAGTGCCTTTGAACTCCACAGGCTCTTTTTGTTCACCATCGAATTTTACAGCATAAAAATTTTGATTGATGTAATCAGCGATTATCTGGTTACTGTAAGTTTCTCGATCCATCACTTTGCACCATCCACACCAGTCGGTATACAGATCGATGAGTAGTTTTTTCGGCTTGTTTTCATGCAACTTTATCGCCTCCTCAAATGTGATCCAATTCACTTTTGACTCTGGCGCTGGTGCATTGGATGCTGAAAGTGCCAAAACAAGACCAACACTTAATACAAATCGTAAAATTTTCATATCTCCTTTAACGAGGGATTCATTCCTCTTGGTTTCATTAATACGAAGTTAAGGAATATGAATTAGTATTCTGTCGTAAGGAAAACAGTTCTCTGCTTCAAAACTTTATCGATTAGAGTTGTGTCTAAAAAAGATTCAAATTCATTTTCGCTCGACTTCAAAACGATCCCTTCTTGCATTTGATATCCCTCAATCAATAATGGGGATCTATTGGGGAAATTAAAAGCCACTTGATGAGATGGTGAGCCTGTTAATTGGTCATCATAAAAGTTTTTACTGGAAGCAATATTCAAGCCTTCTAAATAAGACGCTACAGAAGTTGAGTCAGCTGGTTGATTATCTAATAACCAACCATTCTTAGTCTTATTCAAAGTGAAAGACTCTTCAGGAAAGATGAATGAGATAGATGTCAATGAATCTTTATTCAATCTTAACAACACATTGTCTCGATAATCATCTGCATTTTCATAAATACTCATTTTCATGAAATCATTTGCCGTATAGACGTTTTGATCATCAAATATCCTAACGAAAGTATAATAGCTACGCTGACCTTCTACTCCAAATCTTCCCAATACAATGTCTGTAGATAAATCATTCCCTTGGTGCACCTTTACTCTAGTTCCTGTTGAGTCTACTTGATAATCTTTCCATTTGCTTTCGCTCTTAGCTGCTAATCTTCCTGGTCTTATACCGTTCAAGCTATTCAACACGGATTTAACCACTCCTGACTTAGTTCTCTTCTTTCCATTATCTAAAGCAACCATCCAGTCATTGCCTTCTCGTGTAATCATCACCTCTCCTTTTGGAGAAAGCACCTCAATTTTAGTGACAGAGGCTGTGTCGATACTTACCAATTCAGACTTAAGCGCTTTACTTTTATTATCTCTTTTGGTGTATTGCAACACAACAAATCCGAGTACCAATACTGTTAGAATGATGATTAAGTTTTTGATTGAAAGTTTCATCTTCTTTTCTTCAGATTATTCAAAATTTCCTTGCATCCACTTTTGTCTTCTTCGCTGCATTTGTAGTTTTCTTACAAAAGCATATATGAGTAGCAATAGAATTGGGGCAAATACATTTCCATATTTAAGGAGGTTCTTAGTACTATCATCTATACTTTCTAGAGGCCTTGACTCAATTCCCTTTGTTCTTAAATCAATTAATCCTGTATCATCTGCTAACCAATCAATGGCATTGGAAGCGAAATTGACATGATCTGCTGAGACCTGACGCATCTGCTGGCCTTCTCCATTTTGGAAAAACTCCCCATTCCCTATTACTACCAATTTACCTAAGCCATTCCCCAATCCTTCAAGCGCTACTGCTAATGGCTGTACTCCCATTCCAAAATCATTTTGATTCCATTTTTTCTGTATATCTATATAGCTTGGTGCTCTCACTACTCCTGATTTAGATGATGTGAAAGCTAGTGCGCTAGACTGTATTGTAGAATCAGTAGTAACTGAAACAACTGTAGAAGCGAAAGGCAACATGATCTGATCCAACCCTTTTGTTAATGGGTGATCCTCGAAGCTATTGACCTGAGGAAAGAAAGGGAAATCTACTTGGCTATTGATTCTAAAATATCCTTGCTGCTGAGTAACGGTCACTTTGGCACATTGAGCATCTACCACAAAGTCATTACCAATTCTAACTCCTTGCTGTGCCAACCAATCTACCAACCCGATATTAGGAGAAGTAGTCAAACTTCCTTGCTGCAAATCACCCTGCACATTGGTATATGCCACGAATAATTTACCTCCACTAGCAATAAACTGAGATAGCTTTTGAAGGTGGCTAGCAGGAATGGTATCTTTTGGCGCCACCCAGACTAAAGCACGATAAAACGAAGGTATTTCTTCATCATCAGAGATGGTGTATTCCTCAGTGGAGTAAAGCACACTCAACTGCTGATTTAATTGCGGTAAGCTACTTAATGAAGTCTCACCATGTCCTTGAATCAGGCCTACTTTAGGCTTGTCTTTGATGGATAACTTCTTAATTGAAGTAGTCAGAGAGTATTCCATCGCAGTACCGGGTTGAATGACTGGTATAATCTCTGTTCCATCATCCATTTGTAGCGTGGCTCCCATGTATGCTCGCATCTGCTCTACTCGATCATTCTCACGTACGTTGATCATAATCGGACTAATCCCTTTTTGCTGTACTTCGGATTCTTTTGCTTGATCGTTGTTTGGATTGATAAACTCATAAACCACGTTTCCTCCTGATCTATTTTCATATTCAATCAGCATATCCTCAAAATCTTGTCGATTGCTCAATAGCTGAGCTGGAAGATCTTCCGAAAAGTAGGCGGTAACAGTAATAACTCCATCCAGATCTTCCAATACATTCTTTGTGGCGTCACTTAATGTATAGCGCTTATCTTCAGTAAAATCCAATCTGAAGTACAATTGATTAGAGAGCATATTGGCTACCAAAACAATGGCTACCACGATGATGAGTTGAATAAATATTGTCTGCTTCTTCATTTTACTTCCAATTTCTTTTAGACAACATAACTTGAGTTACAATCAAACCAATAGCGATAATGGAGAGGAAGTAGATAATATCTCTACTATCAATCACTCCTCTACTGAGTGACTCCACGTGTGCTCTCATGCTTAAATAGGTGAATAGTTCACCCATTGATCCTGTGAGTCCTGAACCAATGACATCAAAGAGCATTTGGAAAAAGATACCAATGAAAAGGGCTATCAAGAATGCTACAATTTGATTTTGAGTGAGGCTGCTTGCCAACAGTCCAATACTGATATAGCTAGCCGCCAAAAGAATAAGTCCTAAATATCCTCCAATCACCGATCCATCATCTACATTTCCCAACTGACTAATAGTGATATAGTAAGGCAAAGTGCAAAGGAGTGCAATGATCACGAGAATAAGACACGCCATAAACTTCCCCATGACAATTTGTGAATCGCTTACTGCTTTAGTAATCAATAATTCAATTGTTCCAGCTTTGTTTTCCTCTGCAATCATTCGCATAGTAATAGCAGGGATAAAAAAGAACAATGACCAAAATGCGATACTATAAAATACATCCAAACTTGCCTGACCAATCATGAACACATTTGTTCCAAACAACCAAGTAAATGATCCGCTCAAACCCAAAAATAAAATGATCATGACGTATGCGATCAACGAATCAAAAAAGGCGGAGAGTTCTCTCTTTGTTATTATCCAAACTTTTCCCATTTCCTAGTTTGTTAAATTTCTAAATACATCTTCTAATCGAGTCTCGATACCTGTCATTTCCATCAAGTACCATTTCTTGCTCACACATAGATCAAAAATTTCCTTTCTTGAACTTGCCTCTGGCTTACTTTGCACTTGAAACCAGTTTGATTTTCCTTCGATCGGGATTACTGTTTCCACACTTTTTAATTCTAGAAGCTCTTTATTAATATCGGCCTTTTCAGCTTCTATATGAATAGTCAGTAGTTCCTTTCCTTGTGCCTGGTGACGTAAAGTATCGGATGATCCATCAGCTACTATTCTTCCTTTATTAATTATCAAAATGCGATCACAGGTAGCCTCAACTTCTGATAGAATATGTGAGCTGAGTATTACGGTCTTTTCTTTTCCTAAATCCTTGATCAGCTTTCTTATCTCTACGATTTGATTAGGGTCAAGTCCAGTAGTTGGTTCATCCAGTATCAACACTTCAGGGTCATGAATCATAGCTTGTGCCAACCCAACTCGTTGACGGTACCCCTTGGACAACTGACCTATGTTTTTATGCTTTTCTGCATCCAATCCACATCGTTCAATCATTTCAGCAATGCGTGATGGAATATCTGATTTAGCTACTCCTTGTATTTCTGCACTGAATCGGAGGTAATCCACAATGGGCATATCCAAGTAAAGCGGATTATTCTCAGGTAAATACCCGATCTTTTGCTTTACCAATTCCTGATTATTAAGAATGGATTGACCATCCAATGTTACATTACCATCTGTGGGCGCCATGAAGCATGTAATCATTTTCATAGTAGTACTTTTCCCTGCCCCATTAGGACCAAGAAAACCAACTACCTCACCCGTATTGATTTCAAAGGAGATATCATTTACGGCCTTTTGGACGCCATATTTTTTTGTTAAATTCTCTACTACAATTGACATATTATATAGAGGCTATGAGCCTTTTACTCGAGCAAAATTTAAAACTTTCTAATATTATGAAGCAAAAATTATTTTATCGATTACTAAAAGACATTAAATAATTTAGCTTCGAAAAAAATCGCTGCAATTATAAAAAGCAATAAGAAAAATTTCAAATGGGGTCGGTTTCGCTTTGTTAAAATTTGTTAACTATATCACGAATAAGATTCCTGCATGCGCAGGAGTGAAGCCATAATTAATGGAACGAAAGATTTTAATTTCTATATGAAAATTGGTTTAATATCAGATACACATGGATACCTGGACCCGAAAGTATTCAAATATTTTGAGCACGTAGATGAGATATGGCATGCTGGAGATATTGGTACAGAAGAGGTATTGAAAAAACTTCAGGACTTTAAACCAACTGTGGCTGTGTGGGGCAACATAGATGGCGGGAAACTGAGATTAGAATGCAAAGAAGGAGAAGTATTTGAGCGAGAAGGAGTACGTGTTCTTATCACTCATATCGCCAACAAACCTCCCAAGTACAATAAGAAAGTATTGGAATATGTGACTTACTATAAACCTAAACTGCTTGTTTGTGGCCATTCACATATTTTAAAAGTGATGCCAGATAAGAAAAACAACTTGCTATTCATGAATCCTGGTGCAGCTGGAAAGCATGGCTTTCACAAGGTCAAAACCTTGCTTCGTTTTGATTTGGAAAATGGAGAGATAAAAAATCTTGAAGTAGTTGAGTTGGGTCCAAGAGCTAGTATGAAGGTAGAATAGAATGAATCAACTTCTATTAGCGTCTAACCGGTCTACCCTTTTTGGTTATATACAGTTAGCTTTGCTCCTACCAAAACCGACCTGATATGGCTAAGAAAAATGTATTTGAGCAATCTCTGCGAACGAAGAGCAGGGTATTTAAGATAATGGGAAGAGTGACCCGACACTGGCTCATCAAACCCAACAACTTATCTATCAGCGGGAGTAGAGTACTTACGACTCTACCTGATCAAAAAATCCTCTTTGTCGTCAATCATCAAACCATATTTACCGATGTGATTGCGATGTATCATGCAATATTTTCTACAATGAATGGGCAAGTAGACTCTATAAAAAAGAGTAGCTATCTGAATAAGCCAAAGCTCAATCTCTACTTTGTAGCGGCTCGTGAAACGATGGAAAAAGGCTTTTTACCTAAGATTTTTGCTCTGGCTGGTGCAGTGTCAGTTGAGAGAACCTGGAGAAAAGGAGAAGAAACTGTTCAAAGAGAAGTGAATCCTGACGACACAAAATCAATAGGGCTTGCCATAGAAGATGGATGGGTGGTCACATTCCCACAAGGGACCACCAGAGAAGGAGCTCCAGTGAGAAAAGGCACTGCACATATCATTAAGCAATATCAACCAATCGTAGTGCCTGTTCGAGTGGATGGATTTAGAAAAGCATTTAACAAAACAGGGCTTAAGAAACTGGAGAAAGGTGTTGATCTCTCCGTCAAATTCGGAGAGCCCTTGCAGATTGATTATGAAAAAGATTCTGTGGAAGACTTAGTGAAGAAGATTGGGGTAGCCATTGGCGAAGATAATCCGAGCGATTAGCGACTTAAGCGATAAAAATTCTTAAACTCAACAGATTTAGTAATCAAACCCCCAAAAAATTTAGCCACTTTAAAAATTCTTTTCGGCTTATTTCCTCAGCTCCAAGTGTTTCCAAATGATTGGAGTGAACTTGACAATCGAATAATCGACCACCGTCTATTTTGAACTTTTCCATAAAAGCAATCAAGGCCACCTTTGAGGCATTGCTAACTGTGGAAAACATGGACTCTCCACAAAATACCGGCCCTAAGTCCACCCCATACATTCCGCCAATCAATTCATCAGCTTGCCATACTTCTACTGATTTCGCATAACCCAATTGATGTAAATGAATGTATGCCTTGCACATCTCTTCCGTAATCCAAGTCCCTTGCTGACCTTCTCTAGGAATTTTTTTGCATTGATTGATCACTCCCTCAAAATCCTGATTGAAAGTTACTTTGAATGTTTCTTTTTTAAGCAAGCGCTTCATTGATCTGGAAATATGCAAGCGCTCGGGAAACAGTACAAACCGAGGATCTGGACTCCACCAGACGATAGGTTCATCGGCACTGTACCAAGGAAAGATACCAGAATGATAGGCTAGCAATAACCGTTCTGGGCTTAAATCGCCATCAATCGCCACCACTCCATCCTCCGCTCCATCCACTGGAGGAAAAATAAGATCTTCAGACAAACGATAAATAGGCATAAAAGAAAGAAGGCTTTAGCCTTTCAAATAAGTCAAAAATTCCTCTCTAGGGATCATTTCAGCGCCCATGCTTTCCATGTGATCTGTATACGCTTGGCAATCAAACAAAAGACCCCCTTCTTGCTGAAATTTTTGAATAAAAGCTATTAAGGCTACTTTGGAAGCATTGCTTGCTGTTGAAAACATAGACTCACCGCAGAAAACATCGCCCAAGTCTATTCCATATATTCCTCCTACTAGTTCATCGCCTCTCCAAACCTCTATGGACTTAGCATAGCCTAGTTCATACATTTTAAGATAAGCATCCAGCATTTCGTCAGTGATCCAAGTGCCATCTTGCCCTTCTCTAGGTGTTTTTTTACATGAGTCGATTACCCCTTCAAAATTCTCATTGAAAGTCACTCGATACTCACCTTTCTTCATAAAACTGCGAGTAGACCTAGAAACATAAAGTTTTTCGGAAAACAGCACAAATCGAGGATTGGGGCTATACCACATAATAGGCTCATCTTCATTGAACCATGGGAATATACCAGAGCGATAGGCCAGCATCAATCTCTCTGGGCTCAGGTCTCCACCAATAGCTACCAAACCATCTTCATCTGCTTCTGCAACAGGAGGGAAATAGAGATCATCAGTTAATTGAAATGCAGCCATAGTGTTTAAAATTATTAATACAAATTAAGGTCAAATACTGGAAAATGTATGATCATTCTGGTGGGGGTATGGTAGGGACATCATCATCATTACCTGTTTCAGGATCTAAGTTGGGTCTGTCTATCTGGTCGGCTACTTCTGTGAAGTCATCGGAACAGGACCAGATCCAAAGGTGATGGCTGCTAATAGTAGGAAGTTTCTTGCTACTTTTTTCATAATTTTTGAATTTTAATGAGTGATAAAACAGGAAAATTCCTTTTGATAGAGTAGAGCATTTTTTACATTACGAAACTGTTACCAACACTGCTGTAGTCCTATGAGAAAATCAATTATTATCTCCCTTTTATTTGCAATTTGCTCATTTGTCTATGGTCAAGATCCTCTCTATGATCGTCCTGATCGAGTCAATAGTCAGTCTAAAGATCAACCGGAAATCAATCTGAAACTGGATAAATCATTGGAGCTGAAAACGATTGGCTCTAATTTTCAAGCTATAGGTGTGGGGCTGATCTCTGTTGCTATTGTGGTGAGTATGCGAGAATTTGATGAAACAGCTACTTTGGATGATTTTGATAGGAATAGAAATCTGGTAAAAGGGCTGGCTATAGGGGGTGGAGTGGTATTCACCGCAGGTATTGCGTTTAATTTATCTGGTAATGAGAAATTGATAAGTGTTTTGAAAAGGTGATAGATGAATCTCTGCTATTTGTTACACTTGTATTCGTGGGTTTATGGATCTATTCTGCTTTCCACATTCTCAACCTACTCCCATACCAACTAAATAATTCCCCATCTACTAAGTGGCTTTTCGTTTTCGGCCATTGGCTTTTAGCCTCCATTAGATGAGTCTCTGAAAATGGGAATGGTTCGCTGCTAAAAAGTATCTGATCAGGGTTGAGTTCAGTTATTTGCTCATTAGTCAGCTCTGGATAGCGCACATCAGTGACTAGATTTTCATATCCTAAATGTGTGAGCATATGATCTATGAAGGTATTTTTTCCAGCTACCATCCATGGATTTTTCCAAATGAAGTAGATAACTTTCCCTGATCGAGTTCCTTTTACATTGTCCAAAGCAGCTTGACAGTAAGTAACTATATGGTTTGCTTCATTCTCCTTATTAATAAAACGACCTATGGTCGTCATCATTTCAAAAGAGTCTTCCAGAGTATAGATATCGCTCATCCAAACAGGATACTCTTTTTCTAATTCAGCAATTCCTTCTTGATAGTTTTCTTCTTTATTACCAATGATTAAGTCAGGCTTTAATGCTCTAATTGCATCTAAACGAAAATTCTTCGTTCCCCCAATGATCGGGATATCTTTGATTTTATCAGCAGGATGAATACAAAACTTGGTACGACCTACTAAGGGTGCCTCTATGTCAACAAGAAATTCCGTTTGAGAAGGCACGAGCGAGACAATCCGATGAGGTCGAGAGGGAATGATCACCTCTCTACCCATCTGATCTATTGTATTTATATCACTCAAAATTTAATGTCCATGTCCTGCATGAGAGCCACTTTCCAATCGCTGGAATAATTCATCCATCAGCAGTTGATTTTCTTCAAGTGTAGACAGTATTGTTGGTTTCTTGCCATCCACTAAAAAATAGGTTTTCGCTGAATCAATGCTAGGGCCTCCAATGAAAATGGACTGAAACAACTTCTGACTAGACTGCTGTACATCCAATGAAAATTCATGTTCTTCAAATCTTCGGCTCTCCATAAGGGAAAAGTTCATCAACGAGCCTTCTCTTTTTAGATCATATAAAAGAAACTCATCAATAGAACTCAGATAGGTAATTGCCTTATCCTCATCTAGCCAAAGCTCCATGTAATCTCCACTTTCTGTATAAGTATACCACTTTCCATAAATTTTCACTTCTGTACCAGCAGTACATCCTAATATGATAATGAAGATTAAAAGAATAAACTTTCTCATTACTTGATGTATCGGAAGTCTTGTCCGTTTTTGACTTGAATAACTGTTTCGTAAATCAACTTGATCACGTTTTCGACATCATCCTTATGCACAGTCTCCACTGTAGTGTGCATGTATTTTAATGGCAAAGAAATCAACGCAGAAGCTACCCCTTTATCGGAATAGGCGAAGGCGTCTGTATCTGTTCCCGTTGTTCTGGAAGCTGCCATTCGCTGATATGGAATCTTGTTCTTTTCAGCAACAGCTAAGATCATATCTCGAACGTTATTTTGGACCGCTGGACCATAAGTAACCGCTGGGCCATTTCCTGCAGTCATATCTCCGCTTGTAATCTTGTCATACATAGGAGATTGGGTATCGTGTGTAACATCCGTCACGATAGCTAGATCTGGCTTGATTCGGTGCGCCATCATTTCCGCTCCTCTTAGACCAATTTCTTCTTGAACAGAGTTTACTACATACAATCCGAATGGCAACTTGATCTTATTCTCTGAGATTCTTCTGGCTACTTCAGCAATCATGAATCCACCAGCTCTGTTGTCCAATGCTCTTCCTACAAAATATTTGTTATTCATCTCGAACAATTCATCTTGGAAAGTAGCTACTGTCCCCACATGAATGCCCATCTTTTCTACTTCTTCTTTACTCTCTGCTCCTACGTCAATACAAATGTTTTTCAATGTTGGATTGTCTTCCTTGTCTTTTCTCACATGGATAGCAGGCCATCCAAACACGCCTTTTACTACTCCTTTTTGAGTATGTAAATTCACTCGCATAGATGGTGCAATCTGATGATCCGAACCACCATTTCTCACTACATAAATGTATCCTTTGTCGGTGATGTAATTAACAAACCAGCTGATCTCATCTGCATGTGCTTCAATTACTACCTTATATTCAGCCTCTGGATTGATCACTCCGTAAACACTCCCATAAGTATCAACTTCATAGCTATCTACATACGGTTTCACATAATCCAACCAAATCTTCTGCCCTTCTGCTTCAAAGCCTGTTGGCGCAGCGTTGTTGAGGTATTTAAAAAGGAAATCTTTACTCTTCTTATCCATTTCTTTAATTATCAATTCTTAATTATTAATTGTCAACCCCTTAAAGCGGTATATTCCCATGCTTCTTTCTAGGGATTTGATCAACTTTATTTTCTAGCATGCTAAAGGCATGAATCAATTTAGTTCTAGTCTCACTTGGCATAATCACCTCATCTACAAATCCACGAGCGGCCGCAATGTACGGATTGGCAAACTTTTCTGTGTATTCATTGATCTTTTCTTGAAGTTTAGCATTAGGATCATCCGAATTTTGAATTTCCTTCCTGAAAATAATCTCCGAAGCTCCCTGTGCTCCCATCACGGCAATTTCAGCGGTAGGCCAAGCATAATTCATGTCGGCACCAATATGCTTAGAGTTCATTACATCATATGCTCCACCGTACGCTTTTCGGGTTATAACCGATATTCTTGGGACAGTTGCCTCACTAAAGGCGTATAACAGCTTAGCTCCATTAGTAATTATTCCATTCCATTCCTGGTCTGTTCCAGGCAAGAATCCCGGAACATCTACTAATACTAATAATGGAACATTGAAACTATCACAAAACCGAACGAATCTCCCTGCTTTAGTACTCGAATGAATATCTAAAACCCCAGCCATACTCATCGGCTGATTAGCTACAATGCCTATACTTCTTCCTGCCAATCGACCAAATCCACAAATGATGTTTTCAGCAAAATCTTTATGTACTTCTAAAAAACTATCCGAATCGATGATCCCCCCAATCACATCATGCATATCATAAGGCTGATTAGGATTTTCAGGCATGATGGTATCAAGCTGACTCCTCGTCTCGTCTCCTATTTCATAATCCAATCTTGGTGGCTCCTCCTCGCAGTTTGAGGGAATGTAGCTCATCAATTGTTTGATCTGACGAATACATTCTGCTTCGTTAGCACAAGCAAAATGTGTCACTCCACTTTTAGAAGCGTGTGTTTGTGCTCCTCCTAACTCCTCGCTGGTAACTTCCTCTTGAGTCACCGTTTTCACCACGTTTGGTCCTGTTACAAACATGTAACTAGATTGCTCTACCATGAAAATAAAATCGGTGATTGCTGGAGAATAAACCGCACCACCAGCACATGGACCTAGAATGGCAGAAATCTGAGGCACTACGCCAGACGCTAATGTGTTTTTATAAAAAATATCGGCATAGCCCCCAAGTGAAACGACTCCTTCCTGAATTCTTGCACCACCAGAATCGTTAAGACCAATAACAGGCGCTCCGTTCTTCATGGCCATATCCATGATCTTCACAATCTTCTCAGCAAATGTCTCCGAAAGAGATCCGCCAAAAACGGTAAAATCCTGACTGAACACGTACATCAATCGACCATCAATCGTACCATAACCAGTTACTACTCCATCACCCAAATACTTTTCTTTCTCCATACCAAAATCTGTAGCTCTGTGGGTTACGAACTTTCCAATTTCTTGAAATGATCCTTCATCCAATAGTAAATCAATTCGCTCTCTTGCGGTTAGTTTACCTTTCTCGTGTTGCTTTTCAATTCGGCTTTCACCTCCACCTTTCAAGGCCTCCTCATTCATGGAATCTAGCCTTTGAACCTTCTCTTCTACGGATTGAATATTAGTCGCTGTTTTTGGTTTATCTGCACTCATAACTTTTGGAAAACACCAAAGATAAGGCGAGTATTTTGATTTGAAGATGTTGTGATTTGAAGATTGATGAATTGATGAATTAAACATTTTTTGTGAGCTATCCCTAGACGCTCCAATGAAGGGAGTAAGAAACTATTATATTGCGGCGATTATGAAAGTGGCTATTATAGATATGGGTACCAATACATTTCACCTGCTACTTGCAGAAGTGAATGGGGGTTCTCATCAAATTTTCCATCGAGAACGAAAGGCGGTAAAGGTTGGAGAAAAAGGGATCAATCAAGGTGAGATAAATAATGACGCATGGGATCGTGCCATTAAAGCCTTAATTGAGTTTAAGGAAACAATCGATAAAGAAGGTATTACACAAGTCTTCGCTACTGCAACTAGCGCTATCAGAAGTGCTTCCAATGGGGAGGCCTTAGCGGAAGAGATCAAAAAGCAAACTGGAATAGAAACACAGATTATCTCTGGAACGAGGGAGGCAGAACTCATTCTTCTTGGTGTAAGAAGAGCACTTGATATTGGCGAGGAGAAACACCTGATCATGGACATAGGTGGTGGTAGCATTGAATTCATTATTGCTGATCAAAAAGAAACGTATTGGTTAAAAAGCTTTGAAATTGGAGGCCAACGTCTAGTTGAGCAATTCCATAAAAGTGATCCTATCAAAATGGATGAGATGATGGAGCTTTCTGCCTATTTTGATAAAGAATTGAAAGAATTAGCAAAAGCTGTAGCTGAACATAAACCCACTATCTTAATCGGATGCTCAGGGACTTTTGATACGCTCTGTGATATTTTTTACCAGGGCATGGGGTTACAAAGAGATGAAAATGCGACTGAGTACTCACTGCCTATAAAAGGATTCGATATCATTTTTCAAGAGCTTCTAGTAAAGGACCGAGAGGAACGGTTAGCTATTCCAGGTATGATTGAAATGCGAGTAGATATGATTGTGGTAGCGTGTGTATTGGTGGACTACCTTATTCATACATTCAATCTTCAAGATATGAGAGTTTCTGCTTACGCATTAAAAGAAGGCGTATTGATGCATACGATTGAGTCAGTTCAGAAGGATTTTTAATAAATATATCAATACCATCTTTCCACTCTTTTTGAAAGTTTTTTTACTTTTTCAAATCATCCTTAATCATTTTCAAATCCATATAAATAACTCTCGAATTTTTTCGGGTAATATTGCCATATGGCAAAAACGCATCTTTATTCAAAAGAGCAATTACATTCATTTACTGCTCGATTATTAGAAAAAATTGGTTGCCCGAAAGCTGAGGCTATTAAAGCAGCAGATGTTCTTTTAAGTGCTGACTTGAGAGGTGTAGATTCTCATGGTGTAGCTCGTCTTTCTGGGTATATCCGTCTTCATGAAAAAGGGTGATTGAATGTCAAACGAACTATCAAGACGGTTCATGAAACCCCTTCTACTGCAGTAGTTGATGGAGATTTAGGATTGGGACTAGTTGTGGGACCCCATGCTATGAAGTTGGCGATTGAAAAAGCAAAGAATGTAGGTACTGGATGGGTGGCCGTGAAAAATTCCAATCACTATGGAATAGCAGGATACCATGCAATGATGGCGTTAGAAGAGGATTGTATTGGCATCTCCTTAACTAACGCAAGTCCATTAGTATCTCCTACTTTTTCGAAAGAAAGATTGCTTGGCACGAATCCAATTTCGATTGCCATTCCTGCAAAGAATCAGCCTCCGTTTGTTTTAGATATGGCGACTACTACAGCCGCCAATGGAAAACTAGAAGTCCTTCAAAGGAAAGGACTGGATGCTCCTGAGGGCTGGCTTCAGGATAAAGAAGGAAACATTACAACAGATTCAAGAGGCTTGATGAATGGCGGATCCATGCGGCCTCTTGGGGGTGTAAGAGAACACGGATCTCACAAAGGATATGCGTTAGGTGCTGTTGTAGATATTTTATCAGCAGTGCTATCAGGCGCAAATTATGGGCCTTGGGTACCTCCATTTGTGGCTTTCATTGATCCTGCTCCAAATCCTGTTGGTGAAGGACTAGGACACTTCTTTGGTGCGATGAGAATAGATGCTTTCCGAGACGGAGAAGAATTCAAAAAGCATATGGACAATTGGATTAATCGATTCAGATCTTCAGAAACAACCAATGGTGAAGAAAGAGTATTGATTCCTGGTGATCCAGAAAGAGAAATGACAGAAGAGCGTTTGAAAAATGGCATTCCTGTTTTGGAACAAGTGGTAAACGACTTGAAAGAAATGGGTGAAAAGTTTGGAGTAAGTTTGGATTAGAAGCTAGATTATTGCTGAAGCTAAAAAAGGTGTACACTAAAAGTGCTTTATGAAGAGTTTAATTGATGTGAAATCAATTTTAATTTTATTGCTTTCCCTATCTATCAATGTAGCTGCACAACGAGTGGAGTTTAATGATCCTGATTTAACTTTCAGCTTCGTGAAGCCCACTTTATGGACTGTGAAAGATGGCCCAACTGTATTCGTGTCCCCTGAAAATGAATCAACTGATCAGCCAACCATCTTTTTCTCTATTACCTATTTTGAAAATCCTTCACAAGCAGAAGCAAATGAAGATGTTTTCGATTCAAACGAAATAGAACCAAGTATTCCCTCAGACTTAAAAGAGTTTAGTCCCGATAAAGTTGGAAGAAGATATATCACGAATGAAACTGCTTTGTGGGCTTCTTACTATCACACTCAAAATGGCATTAGTCTAAAAGCTGTTTCGTATGTATTTATGAAACTAAATCAACGATTCGAGATTCGAGTTTCAGCTCCTAAAGATGTGTTTGAGGAAAATGAGCGTTTTTTCAACTCTATAATCGAAAGCCTAATTATCGAAGGGTAGCCTTTTTAGGAAAACTTAGAAAATACCTACTCCAATTCCTGCTCGCAAAACCAAAGGACTATTGTATGGCTGAGGGTCATCTGCAACATCATACAGCACATTGTAAAGAGCTGTAATGCTAAATGATGCATTTCTCGAAAGTTGCTCAGAATAACCACCACCAAGTAATAAACTATTGTAGCCAAGTCGCTCTTTTCTTTCAGGATTGAGAGAAAGGAAATTTTCAAATAACAATCGCTCAAATTCGGCAAAAGCAAAAAATTGTTCGGTTACATTAAAACGATTAAATATGCTCCACCCATAATTATTGATAGAAATATCTTGTCGTTTATCATTCACATATTGATAAAGGATCCCGATTCCAGCAGAATATCTATCTGTGACTTTATACCCCACTTGAGGTGATACGCTCACATTGGTCTGGTTGGAGTTGGCACTAAATCCAAAACCTCCTCCAAAATAAATTCTATCAGCTAGTTTATTCTGAGCTGACGCACTCAGAATAAAAATGGAGAAAAAGATATATAATAGTGTTTTCATTAATCCTTGTTTACGACAATGAATAAGTCTTCGTTTTCTTTTTTCATTAAGTATTTCTCACGAGCCACTTTTTCGAGTAAATCTGGATTGTTTACAAGAGCTTCTCGATCATTTTTTACCTCTAAAATTTTCTCTTCATAAAATTGTTTAGAAGTAGCTAAATCAGCCCTTTTGGAAGACAATTCTACCTGCATAAACAGGTCATTGCTATCAATGAAAGCCAGCCAAACTAAAAAAAAGGAGGCTGACAAGAAGTAGAAGCTCTTGAAAAAAGAGGGAATTTTTTTGAATATATCAGTCATGTCTGCAAATTTTTGAGGGTGGTTTGTATTTCAAAGTCTCAGCAGACAAGTGTAAAGGTAATGAGAATAATGAATTTCTATTTTAGAACCCCAAATGATAGCAGAAAAAAATATGTTGCCAAGCCTAAGAATTAAATCGCTCCAATGAACTTAATCACAGAGTGTCCTTTGAAGAAATCATAAAGATTAAATAAGCCGGGTAATAATGTTAATACAGCCGGGATTAGGTTCATCCTTTTTTTTCAGTCATTTTCTAGTTCTTATGAAATCAATTATTAAAAAAATCACTGCACACAGTTGAGTGATAGCTGCGGCTAAATTCCATCCTCCTCCTTCAGCGTAGTATTCAAAAAATTTATTAATTGTCAGTGCAGATAGACAAACTATGGCAATTAGTTTGTAGGTTTTCACACGTTTAATAGTCATATTTTTCTTGTCAAGATTTGATTTACTACCTCAAGGTTACAAGCAATGATAATAATGAATTTCTATTTTAGAATTCCACGAGATAGCAGAAAAAACACAGTAGCACTGATAAGAAATAAAATTCCCGAAATGACACTAGTTGTAGAGTTTTCTCCAGAAAAATAATTGTAAAGATTGATAGAACCAGCTAGTAAAAATATGATAGCAGTAACTAAATGCATTTTTCCTTTCCTATCCATTTTCTATTAAGTCAGATTTTTCAGTCCATTAATTTTCTACCATTCCCACATTATAGATTAAGCAATTTGGCTTCTCAGAATTATTTGAGAAAGAATTTATCAATATGCTTCAACAAAGCTATCTCCATCATTTATTTGAGAAATGAGGTTAGATAATTTTCTATGAGTATACCACTTACTTACCTCATATTTTGCCGTCAAATAATTTAGCATTACTTCTTCTCTGGTTCCTCCTCCAAATTGAGCTCCTGTTTCTAGTGTTTTGATATCCACCAGTTCTGTAAAGTTGTTTGACTTTTTCTTTAGCGAATCAAGTGAATAGTGCGACCTATGATCCACCTGCATTGCCAAGCCTTCATCAAACCAAGTAGGTATTTTCATTTGCCTATCTATAAACCCAATTCTAGCTGCAAGTTCTGTGTGAGAAATTTCATGAGAAATAATATCAATATCCACACCATCATTACTCAGTATCACAAAAGATTTAAGTGTTAAGATAGCTGCTGCTGGCGTCATGAATGGGCCGCCAAATTTCTTATAGTCCTCCTCACTTTCACAATAGATTATTGTTGGATTTGATTTTGTTCCTTTCCAAAAAGAATCGACTCGATGTTCTGCTTTAGAAATTAGAGAGAGTAATTTCTGTTTTTTTTCTTCCTCAATACCTGCTCGATAATAAAGATTTCCTGTCCTTTCGAAATCATAAAAATCAATCAGCATACATCTCACTGGTTGAGGAAACACCACTGAATAGGCTATTGTCGTACTTGAAATGATGACAATAAAAATTAATAGCACTTTAAGTAACCTGTTCATATTCTTTTTTCATTAGTACGATCCTTTGATTTAACTCAGTTAACAATTAATGATAGTAGGTTGGAAACTCATTTATCTGGTGAAATTCATCTTCTCTTTTCTCCCATATAAAATGTTTCATTCCGTTACTTATTGCGAGGTATTTCGCGTCAAGCACCTTGTTATATTCAGAAAGCTGACTCATCACCTTTTTATCTAAGGCTATATCTGGCGCCTTGCATTCTACCAACAAAAAAACATTCCCGTTTCTATCCAAAACTGTAATATCTGATCGCTTGGCATTCTTGAAGTATTTCATGGATTGCTCCAATTTGATCAATCCTTTTGGGTAATTAAGATGCGCAACAAGCAGATTGATAAAATGCTGACGAACCCATTCTTCAGGGGTAAGCACAAGCCACTTTTTTCTGATTAGACAAAAAATCTCCTGAGGGTTGCTCTCCCTTAATCGTATTTCATATTCAGGAAGTTTTAGTGGCTTCATTTTTCATTTTTACTTGAGATAAAAAGATCATCCCGATGATAAAAAAGAATGCCAATGCGATAGTGCTATTTCTCATACTACCCGTCACCTGCTCTACATATCCATACACGAATGTCCCAACGACAATAGATAGATTGTATGTAACATCGTAAAAACTAAAAAAAGAAGCCGTGTCTTTTGTGTCCGATGGCATAATCTTAGAATAAGTAGCCCTAGATAGTGATTGAATCCCTCCCATGACTAAACCCACCACAGAGGCTAATACAAAAAATTGAGGTTCCGCATTTACAAAATAGGCTCCAATACATATCCCAATCCAAATCACAGTCATCGTCATTAATGAAGTCACATTTCCTTTCTTTTTTGAGAAATAAGCAAACAAATATGAACCTCCTATAGCTACGAACTGAATCATAAGAATGGTCATAATTAAGCTACCCGTTTCCATTTTTAATTCCTTACTACCAAAAGTCGCTGCTAAATACATGACAGTTTGAACACCCATATTGTAAAAAAAGAACGCCCAAAGAAATTTCCTCAGCGTATTCATCTCTTTTAACTGCAACCATACTTTTCTCAACTCTCTATATCCATTGCTCAATACTTCTCCATCATCTTTTCGAGTTCTTTCATTTTCAGGGAGCTTTGAAATAGCGTATAATGAGAACCCCATCCACCATACTCCCACAGTTAAGAATGCGATCCTAGAGGCTATTCCAGCATCCGGTATTCCGAAAGTATCTGGCATTTCAATAACGGCGAGATTGATGACCAACAAAATCACTCCACCAATGTATCCGTAGGAATAGCCCCTTGCACTTACCATGTCTCTCTTGTCTTCTGTCACGATTTCATTTAAGAATGCATCGTAGAAAACTAAACTCCCAGAATAGCCAATACTTGCCAATATGGAGCATATGATACCCCACTCTACATTATCTCCTGTAAAAAAGAAAAGTCCCATACATGCTATAGAACCAATTGTCATGAAAATTCTAAGGAAAAACTTCTTCTTTCCCGCATAATCGGCTATTCCAGAGAGTAATGGAAGCATTAGAGCTACCATCAAAAAAGAAGCAGATAAGGCCCAGGAATACAAGACGGAATTGACTATTTCGAATCCGAAAAAATCAATTTTATCACCTCCAGCATTGTTCACAGCGACTGATTGATAGTAGATAGGAAAAATAGCTGAGGTAATGGTGAGCGAATAAACTGAATTAGCCCAATCATACATGCACCATGCATGGATCGTTTTTTTATCGTTTAGCATTATTTAGGTCGGTTTGAATCAGCCAATATAAACGGAATATTCAAGGTGACCGTAATAATTAACAATCCTATCGTCTAGGAATATCATGAGTTCCTTGACTAATTTTATCGAATGGGCAAGAATGATGTGAAAAAAGAGTTTAAGTTCTTTCAAGTATTGATTGAAATAGGCATTATCACCATTGGTATTTTAATCGCCTATCAACTGAATAATTGGAAAGAAGTAAGAGCTACACATGAAGCGGAAGAGAAGATGCTTAAGGAAATTAGGTCTAATCTCCAGCTAGATTTAATTGATTTGAATGATAATGGAGTTGCGCACATTACGGCTATAAAGCTGATAGACTCCTTGAAAAAGATTGCTGAAAGTGATGTTTATTCAAAACGAGTTCCACAAATGCTACGTGATGCATTGAGGGATTTTGTTTTTAATCCTCAAACTAGTGCTTTTGAAACATTAAAAGCTCAAGGTGTTAATCTTATACGTAATGATAGTATAAGGATCAGAATATTACGGCTTTACGATTTCAATTATCGAACCATAGAAAAAGTAGAAGAGACTTATGTTCCTCATCAGTTTATCAGACATTTTGATCATATTGTTCTTTCTTACTTTGATGGATATGATTTGAACGAAAAAGAAGGTGCGATTCCTATTAACTCAGGAACAGATTGGCTAAAAAAATCTGATATAAAAAATAGACTTGATTTGACGAGAGCAGAACACAGATTTGCAATCCGATTATATGATGAATGCATTGCTGAAGTCAAAGACCTCATTACAACTATAGATAACGAATTAAAAAATGAATTTTGATCACCCAATAGGAAAGCTTCATAGAGAAAATATTCCTACAGCCCGTCTCCCATCTGGAACAGTCATTGAGATTCCCATCTTTTCCTATAAATCAAAAAAACCTGGCCCTACATTGCTGCTCATGGCAGGAATGCATGGAGATGAAATCAACGGTGTGGAAATCATGCGTCGTGTTCTTTCCCAAAAACTCTATAAAGTAAATGCTGGTACCGTTATTTGCGTACCCGTATTCAATGTTTTTGGATTTATTAACTTTAGTAGAGAAGTACCTGATGGAAAAGATGTGAATAGATCCTTTCCAGGTAATAAAAACGGATCGCTTGCAAGCCAATTTGCTTACTTTCTTTCTAGTGAAGTGCTTCCTAACATTGATTATGGGATTGACTTCCATACGGGCGGAAAGTTGATTAATAATCACCCCCAAATTCGAGCAATGATGAATGATGAAGAAACTGTAGCATTGGCTAAAGCATTCGCAGCTCCATTTACCATAAATGCACCCTACCGGGATAAATCGCTGCGTAAAGAAGCTTCCAAGTCAGGTAAAAAAATACTTGTGTACGAAGCAGGAGAATCGCTAAAGCTACGTAAACCAGCGATAGATGAAGGACTCAATGGAATGAAACGTGTAATGAAACATTTAGGAATGATTGATGAAGCCACTGAGCAAACAAAATCTCAGGTACTAATCGAAAAATCAAGTTGGACGAGAGCCCGAATTGCCGGTATTCATTATGCCCAAGTTCGCAATGGAGCATTTGTGCAAAAAGGAGACGTATTAGGCGTTATTTCTGATCCATATGGTGATTATGAAAAAACCATGAAAGCAACACATGATTGTTACGTTTTAAGCATTAATAATCATCCTGTAGTAAATCGAGGAGATGCATTATTCCATTTAGGATATAGGGAATAACTTAATTGAATCAAAGTTTATGAAAAAAACCACAGCTAATTGGAAACTGAATCCAACAAAAACTCAGCTAGTCCTTTTTACATCCATTTGGGCTGTAAGTTTTTGCCTAATTATTTTAGTTACAACTGACTTCTTTACAGGTTTTTTGCAAAAGGGTTATGTTTTCCTTTATTTCTTAACGTTTCTTTCCACTAGGCAAACAGTATCACTTCACATGAATTATTGGAAGAATAAAAAGAATCAAACATCCCACTCATCATTGAGCTGAGTAATGGCATGATGACCAGTCAAATCAAACTGACACGGAACGATCGAGACGTAGTTATTCGCTAGTGCCCACTCATCATTATCTGTGCCTTTGTCATGATTCACGAAATTGCCTACCATCCAAAAATAGGTTCTGCCATAGGGATCTTTTCGCTCGTCAAAATCCTCCTCCCAATTAGCATTTGCTTGTCTGCAAACTTTCACCCCTTTAATTGACTCATTTTGAATTGCTGGAAAGTTCACATTAAGTGCTATTCCTTTTGGAATGCCCTTTTCTAAAGCCTGCTTAGTAATAAGCTGAAGATATTGATCTGTATGGCTCATATCTGCATTTTCATCAAAATCACACAGCGAAAAACCAATGGATGGATAACCCTCCAAAGCTCCCTCTATAGCAGCGCTCATTGTTCCTGAGTAAAGTACGCTTATAGAACTATTGCTCCCGTGATTGACTCCAGATACCACCAAATCTATTTTTCGATCTTTAAGCACATGATGTTTGGCCAGTTTTACACAATCAGCAGGTGTGCCGCTACACTCATAGGCTTCTATCCCTTCAAATAAATCACTTTTTTTGAGTCTTAACGTGTCCCCTACCGTTATAGCGTGACCCATTCCCGATTGAGGGCTATCTGGAGCCACTACAACTACCTCACCTAAGAGTTTCATATTATCCACCAATTTTCGAATGCCCCTGGAGGTAATACCATCATCGTTGGAAATAAGAATTAGAGGTTTGCTCATGATCATATTGAATTGTAAAAAGAAGTAATTCGTATCAAGTCTCGGATATCGTCCGTATCTAGCTTATTATCCTTAATGTATCTCTTCAGTTCAGTTTGCTTTTTTGTCAAAATGATAAAGAGGTCTCTTTTCTTACCTGAGAAAAATTGAATGTTACCTTCATTATCTAAGAAATAGTAATCGTAGATAATTACCGTCCTGGTAACAGTGCCTCCACCCCAATAGGCTGAACTGCTATTAGAGGTTTGTTGTACAATAGCTTCTCTCTGAAGAAGAGATAATTTTCCCTCGTAAACCAATTCAAAAAAGATTGGAATCTTATATTCATAGCTTACATTGTAAGGAATAGAATAAAACTGACGATAATTTTTTTGTAGCTCGTCATAAATTTCAAAGTAAAAAACCTTGTGACTTGAGTAAGATTTCGTTTTCCCATTCTTGATAAGTAACAAAATATTAGTCTCAAGATCATACTTCATATCTCCTCTCACAGTATCCTGATCTGAAGTGACTAGAAACCCTTTATGGTAGATTTCTGCTGAAAAAGTCTGACCAAATGATTTGACAGATATCAATAATACTATGAAAATAGCGAAGTTCTTCATTTCAAAATCTCGTGACCAAGCTTATCTCGCTTAGTTTCTAAATATTTTTGATTGTGCACATTTGGTTTAATTTCAATCTGCACATTCTCAACAATTTCTAGGCCATACCCCATCAGGCCTACTCTTTTCTTTGGGTTATTCGAAATCAATTTCATTTTAGTAATACCCAACTTACGTAAAATTTGTGCTCCTACACCATAGTCTCTCTGATCGGACTCAAAGCCTAATTCCAAATTGGCCTCCACAGTATCTCTGCCTTCTTCTTGAAGTTTATATGCTTTCAATTTATTGAGCAAACCAATGCCTCTACCCTCTTGATTCATATACAACACAACGCCTTTTCCAGCCTCTTCTACCATTTGCATAGCACTATGAAGCTGCCCCCCGCAATCACATCTACACGAACCAAAAATATCACCTGTCACGCAAGATGAATGCACTCGCACCATTACCGGCTCTCCCTCTTCCCATTCACCTTTCACCAATGCCAAATGCTGTTCATTCGTATTGATTTGCTTAAAGGCTTTTAATCGGAAATCTCCCCACACAGTAGGCATATCTACCTCTATCTCTTCTTCCACTAGAGTTTCCATTTTCATTCGATATTCAATCAAGTCTTTGATTGCTACCAATTTCAAATTATGCTTGTCAGCAATTTTTCTCAAGTCTGGAAGTCGAGCCATTGTGCCATCTTCTTTCAGAATTTCCACTAAAGCACCCCCTGGTTGTAAACCTGCTAGTCGAGCGAAATCGATGGTTGCTTCTGTGTGTCCAGCCCTTCTCAGAACTCCACCCTTTTTTGCTTTCAAGGGAAATATATGTCCTGGACGACCCAAATCTTCAGGTTTTGTTTCTGGATTAACTAATGCTTGAATAGTTTTGGAACGATCCGATGTAGAGATACCTGTAGTGGTTCCATGTCCAATTAAATCAACTGAAACAGTAAATGGTGTTTCATAAGTGGCGGTATTTTTACCTACCATCAAATCCAAATCCAGCTCAGTACATCTATCCTCAACCAAAGCAGCGCATATCAATCCCCTGCCTTCTTTCGACATAAAATTGATAATATCTGGCGTCACTTTTTCAGCAGCACAAATAAAGTCGCCTTCATTCTCACGATCTTCATCGTCTACCACTACAATCACTTCACCATTTTTGATAGCCTCAATGGCTTCTTCTATTTTATCTAGCATTTATCCAACTAAAACGTTCCCTAATATTTTCGCTATATCCACACTCACCATCTTCAACTCATTTATATCATCCAAAAGTTCATCAATTTCCTGCTCATTTTTTGCATTCTTCAGTTTATCACTTTCTACCTGAATCAACTGCTGCAAAATTCGGAATTTCATTCGCAATATATTCGTGTAAGTCACATCTCGAAGAAACTCCGTCTCCACCGGTATGTGGATTTGGTGTTTATCCTTCCAATTCGTGCTTACCTCAAACTTTGGAGTAATCAAATCAACTACTGTCTCTCTGACATCTTTATCTTCATGGTCCAATAAATACGTACCATCGATTATTTCACCCTCTCTCAATTTTTCCTTAAAAATTTCAATGATTTTCTTATACGTCTCGTTTGTAAACTGAATTTCATCGGATTCGTTTAGAAAATATTCGATCAGGTTTTGATCTTGTAGCTCACGCGACTGTATTTTGTTCTTACCATAGTTCACCAACACTCTCACACTTTCCTTTTCTTGTAACTCGATGATTTTGGCAATATCAAGACCGTCTTCAATTTGCTCTGGCTCTTGAATTGGAATTTCTGGCTCAGGGAAGTATTCAGCTTTTTGTCCTTGACCCTTTCTCTTCTGAATTAAGATTTTGTTCTGTTCAGAAATGAGTACAGATTCTGAAATACCTAAGAGCTCACTGCATTCTTTTATATAAACCGTGCGCTTTACTGGATCAGCAATCTTGGCAATACTAGAAACAATATCCTTGATCACTCCAGCTTTTTTTACTGGGTCATCTCCCGTCTCACCAAGTAATACTTTCGTTTTAAAACGAATAATATCTTGAGCTTCTTCAGCTACAAAGTCCCTAAATCCTGCAGAACCTAGCGCTTTAGCATAACTATCAGGATCCTCCCCATCTGGCAGTGCCACAGCTTTCACGTTCAGATCGCCTTCTAGCAAAAGATCAATACCTCTTAGTGATGCCTTTACCCCCGCTTGATCCCCATCAAAAAGAACTGTAACATTCTCGGTATATCTACGAATGAGCTTAACCTGCTCTTCCGTGAGTGCAGTCCCTGATGAAGAAACAACATTTTCAATCCCAGCCTGATGCATGGAAATTACATCCGTATATCCCTCTACTAAGAAACAATTATCCTCTTTTCGGATTGTATTCTTTCCCTGAAACATTCCATAAAGTACCTTGCTCTTATAGTAAAGCTCTGTTTCAGGACTATTTATATATTTTGCAGACTTATCTGCACTAGACAATTTCCTCCCTCCGAACGCAATAGTTTTTCCAGAAATATTGTGAATCGGAAACATCACACGGCTTCTAAACCGATCGTATGTTTTCCCTTCCTTATCTACGATGAGTCCTGCTTCTGCCAGCAACTCTTTATTGTATCCTTTGGCTACTGCCTCATTGAGTAGACCATCCCAAATTTCTTTGGTATAGCCCAGTTCAAATTTCTTAATCGTTTCCTCAGTAAATCCTCTTTCCTTGAAATAGCTCAGACCAATTGATTTTCCCTCATCGGAATTGTGCAATACGTCTTGGAAATATTGACTAGCAAAACCTAAAACGATGTAAAGACTTTCTCTCTTATTTTGAGCTTGCAGCGCTTCATCAGATTGCTCCTCCTCTACGATCTCCACTCCATATTTGCCAGCCAAATACTTAAGTGCCTCCACATAGCTCAATCCATCTATCTCCATCATGAAAGTGATCGCATCACCTCCTTTTCCAGAACTAAAATCCTTAAAAATTCCTTTTGAAGGAACTACATAAAAAGATGGTGTTTTTTCATTACCGAAAGGACTCAATGCCTTGAAGCTTGATCCAGACCTTTTCAAGGTTACGAAATCTCCAATCACATCAACAATGTCAATGCGGTTTTTTATTTCGTCAATGGTATTAGGGTGGATCATCGAATGATATTAGTCTGTAAAATTAGAGGTTCACTACTGAAAGGGTCAGAATTAAATCATAATTTTGATTAAAAATTAAAATGCCAAAGCAAACATCCGATCCCAAAAACATTCTTTTTGTTTCTATATCTGCATTAATCAGCGATATAGCTTGGCAATGCAAGAAAGAGGGACACTCTGTAAAATATTTCATAGAAGAAGATAGCGAGAAGGAAATTGGAAATGGGTTCGTGGAAAAAACTGATGACTGGGAAGCAGATGTAGATTGGGCAGATCTCATCATTTTTGACGATGTACTAGGGCAAGGTGCTAGGGCAGAAGAATTAAGAAAAAAAGGAAAATATGTAGTTGGAGGAACGGCTTACACAGATTTGTTAGAAGATGATAGGTCATTTGGTCAAGCTGAACTCAAGAAATATAAAGTCAACATTCTTCCTTATCATGAATTTACCTCATTTGATGCAGGCATTGAGCACATCAAAAATCATCCTGGCAAATATGTACTGAAGCCAAGTGGAGAAGCTCAAAATATTAAGCGACTCCTATTTGTAGGAATGGAAGAGGATGGCAGTGATGTTTTAAGAATATTATCTGCTTATAAAAACTCATGGAGTGATCAGGTCAAAGTATATCAGCTACAGCGAAAAGTTGACACTGGAGTAGAAGTTGGCGTTGGTGCTTTCTTTAATGGGAATGAATTCATTTACCCAATTAACATCAATTTTGAACACAAAAAATTATTTCCTGGGGAATTAGGAGTGGCTACTGGAGAAATGGGAACGAGTATGTTTTGGAGTGGGCCAAACAAAATTTTTAATTCCACTTTGAAAAAAATGGAGCCTAAACTAGCCGAAGAAGGATATGTTGGATACATAGATATCAACTGCATCGTAAATGGAAATGGCATCTATCCGCTTGAATTCACCTCTCGATTTGGATATCCTACTATTTCAATTCAAGGAGATGGGATGTTAAATCCTATCGGAGATTTTTTTTATCAATTGGCTAAGGGAGAAAAGACCAACTTAAAAGTAAAAAGTGGATTCCAAGTTGGCGCTCGGATTGTAACCCCTCCTTTCCCTTACAAAGACGCCAAAACGTTTGATGCATTCTCAAAAGATGCTGCTATCGTATTTAAAAAACCACCTACAGAAGGCATCCATATTGAGGATGTGAAGCTGGTGAATAATGAGTGGCTCATCACTGGTCAGAGTGGAATTGCGCTCATCGTAACAGGAATGGGGCTAACAATGAAGCAAGCCCAACAACAGCTCTATGGGCGAATAAAAAATATTCTAATTCCTAATATGTATTACCGAACTGATATTGGAAATAGATGGTTTGAAGACAGTGACAAATTGCACGCTTGGGGATACCTAAGAGAAAACTAAAGTGACTGATAAATCATAACTTGCAGCCTGAATGGAATTGACGAAGGAAAATCTACTAAAAGCATTGAGTGAAGTACAAGATCCAGATCTTAAAAAGGATTTGGTAACACTCGGTATGATTCAAAAGATAAGTATTGATGGAAAAAAGGTCGCATTTGATGTAGTGCTGACCACTCCTGCTTGTCCTATGAAGGAATTGATTAAAAAAGATTGTGAAAAAGCGGTAGAAAAACATTTGGGAGAAGTAGAGCTATCCATCAATATGACTTCTCATGTGACTACACAGCGAGATGACGGGCCAGTACTTCCAGGTGTTAAAAACATCATTGCAGTCTCCTCTGGTAAAGGTGGAGTAGGAAAGTCTACCATAGCAGCCAATCTAGCAGTCGCATTAGCAAAGACTGGTGCTGATGTTGGGTTAATTGACGCAGATATTTACGGACCTTCGGTTCCTACCATGTTCAACTGTGAGTTTGAGCAGCCGAGTATTGTGCAAGAAGATGGGAAAAATAAGATTGTTCCAATCATGCAATATGGAGTTAAGCTGTTATCCATTGGGTTTTTAACTAATAGCGAGGACGCTGTAGTTTGGAGAGGCCCAATGGCAAGCTCTGCGCTTAAGCAATTTATTGCCGATGCAAAGTGGGGAGATTTAGATTATTTAATCATCGATTTACCTCCAGGAACTAGCGATATCCATTTAACATTGGTACAGTCAGTGCCGGTAACTGGTGCTTTGATAGTGACCACACCTCAGAAAGTTGCCTTAGCAGACGCTCAGAAAGGGCTCTCCATGTTTAAGCAGAAACAAATAAATGTTCCTATTTTAGGTGTAGTAGAGAATATGGCATGGTTTACTCCAGAAGAACTACCAAATAATAAATATTTTATCTTTGGTGAGGATGGGGCACGGAACTTTGCAAAAAAGAACGGAGTTGAGCTACTAGGACAAATCCCTATTGTTCAGGCAATTAGAGAAAGTGGAGACAATGGATTTCCTGCTGTCTTGAAAGAAGGTGCAGTTTCAGATGCTTTTATGCAACTTGCAGAAAGTGTTGCACAACAAATAGCCATTCGAAACGCTTCGAAGGCAGAGACTAAAAAAGTAGAAATAACCGTTTAGTATGTCAAAGCTAATAGAACGAGTAGAAAAAGCATTGAACAATATCCGCCCCTATCTAGAGGCTGATGGTGGAGACGTAAAAGTTTTAGGCATAGATGAAAATCTAAATGTTCAGTTAGAGCTTCTAGGCAACTGTGGTTCATGTCCAATGTCCGCTATGACTCTAAAGGCTGGTGTAGAAGAAGCAATTAAACGAGAAGTTCCAGAAATCAAAAGCGTGCATGCCGTCAATCTTACTACACCAGACGATCCTAACGCCAAACTTCCCTTCGCTGTTTAAAGCTATGCGATGTGCATGGTTATGTGCTGTATTACTATTCTCGCAAGTCCTGCTTGCACAAGATCGTTGCGCAACTCAAGCTCCCTCATCCGGGGAATTTGAGATCTGGGTTCAGCAAAAAATACAACAAGAGAGGTTGAATAGACGCCAAGCTGAAAATGCTCAGCCTCCTATTTATGAAATTCCTATTGTGGTGCATGTATTGCATAAAGGCGAAGCATTGGGTACAGGAGTGAATCTTTCATATGACAGAATAAAGGGTCAAATAGATTCTTTAAATGCTGATTTTAGAAGAACAAATGCAGACGCAATAAACACACCTTCAGTTTTTCAATCTGTAGCTGCAGATGTAGAAATTCAATTTGTACTAGCAAAACAAGATCCAGATGGAAACCCTTCCAATGGAATTGTGAGAAAAAGAAGTGAGCGAAATTCCTATCTTCCTTCATCTCATAAAACCAACCTTCGATCAGAGAGCTATTGGTCGCCAGAAAATTATCTTAATATTTATGTTATAGATCTTATTTCGTTTCTAGGATTTGCTTCTTTTCCCAATACCAACTTAGACGGAATTGATTTTGAAGATGATGACAATTTATTAGATGCGATCTTGATTGATTATCAATATTTTGGAGTGAATCCGAATGCATCCTCTTTTGAGAGCTATGGAAGAACATTAACTCACGAAGTAGGACACTATCTTGGCTTAAGGCACATTTGGGGTGATGGAGGTTGTGGAGAAGACGATTTTGTAGATGACACACCGCCTGCAGACACTAACAACGGAGGACTTGATTCACCATGTACTTTCCCAAATCCTGATGACAACACTATTTGTGAAACAGATGAAATGTTTCAAAACTATATGGACTATACTGACGACATATGCATGAATCTCTTCACCGCAGGACAAAAATCCAGAATGCGAACGGTAATGGAGAATTCACCACGTCGAGTTTCACTGATTTCATCTCCAGGCTTATCAGAACCGACGCGTTTTAGTAATGATCTGGCAATTACTGAAATTACTTCTCCAAAGTTTGCTGAATGTAGCAACATTATCACTCCTGAATTCAAAGTCAGCAATTTCGGCACAAATGAAGTCACCACTTTCGAGGCGGAACTAACAATTGATGGTTTACTAATTCAAACAATGAATTATACAACAACTTTGCTCCCATTAACGACAGATGCCTTTTTCTTTCCGCTACAAAATATTATTTCTCCTCCTTCTGAAGTTGAAATAAATATCACAAATGTGAATGGGGGCTCTGATGAGAATGTCTCTAACAATTCTCTTACAAAAAATATCACTTGGACTTCATCTATTGGCCTTCCTTATTCTGAAAATTTTGAAGGCTCAAACACTATTCTTGGAAGAACAGGGACTTTAGAGCCATGGGAAGTGGTAACTGCGCCAAGAACTTCCGCAGGTAATCAGGCTTTAAAGTTTAAATCTTTCCAAAACAATACATCTAACGGAGAACAGACAATTATTAAAACCCCTATTTTTGATCTGAGCGGATTCAATTCTGCGGAACTAAATTTTAGTTATTCTCATGCTACGCTTATTGGAGGATTCTGGGATGGACTTGTGGTAAAAGTGAGTACTGATTGCGGAAAGACATTTGGAGGAAATTTGCTGTTCTCTCAGTTTGGCGATCAATTAAGCATGAATAAGCAAAGTGCAAGTTCATACACTCCATCAGATCAAACAGACTGGCAAGATGCAAGCATCAACATTACTCCCTACGCAGGAATTGACGGTGTTCAGTTTGCATTTATAGGGTCGAATGGTGGCGGAAACAATATCTACTTGGATGATATTGAGGTTTTTCAAACCAATCTCAATGCCAACGATATTAGTCCTATTGAGATTCAAGCTCCAGTCGTGACTTGTTTAGATGAGACATTGATCTCACTAAAAATAAGGAATGTTGGCTTTCAGACTATTAACTCTTTCCAAACGGAATATTCATTAAATGATTTAGCTGGTGACAGTACATTTTCTGGATTAAATATCGCATCTGGTCAGTTCCAAACCTTCAAAATCAAAGTGGATAACTTAATTCAAGGAGAGAATAATTTCAATATAAAAACGACCCTTATCAATAATGTTCAAGATGAGTCTAATTTAAATGACTCTTTAAGTGTCACAATCATTAGAAATTTTGATGAAGATGAATACCCATTAAAAGTAAACTTTGAATCAGCGGATAACTGGGTTCTTGGATCAATAGGACGACAACTATGGCAAAGAAACCCAGTCAACGGAAATAATCTTATAAAAGCAATAGCTTTTGATTCTGTTAATGTTTTATCTCAGAGCTGGTTCGTAAGCCCTGTTCTAAACACAGGAGGTCTTGATA
>CAYGTD010000001.1:0-49125 GCA_964352725.1 uncultured Roseivirgaceae bacterium | reverse complement strand
TCCCATACATACAATTTGGATCGTTTTCCCATGAATATCTGATTATAAGATGTCCATGCATAGTCTTCTACTCCCGCTAATGACTTAGTTAAGACCACAGTTTCTTTTGTTTCAGGATTCATTTGTTTGATCGTCCATTCATCAACTGATTTATCTAAGTAGCTAAAATTTTCGGAACCGGGAATTTGATGTAGCGATCGGCCAATATCTTCCGCTACTATTTCAGCATTGCCAGTAGTTGTATTAATGATTTGCATCGTAGCGGGTTCGCCAAGAACAAAAGCTACCATGGTGTTAGGACTTAGCCATGCATGATACCCAATCACAAGATCATTCACCAAAACTTCATTTTTTCCTTTAAGATCGTACGCATATAAAAGCTGCAAGCCAGTAGTATCTAGACGAATACCAGATATACGTCCGTCAGCCATAGGGGTAGGGGAATACTCACCGCCTTGAGGTGTATCAGATATAACAACCGTTTTTTCAGACTTGATGAAGTATCTAGCAATATCAGTTTGACCATCAATTGTTCTAGCGTATAAAATAGACTTGCTGTCTTTCCAAAATGACGGTTGATTATCATAACCAACATTGTTTGATATATTAACGGGATTGCTAAGTGTCAAAGCCCCATTATCTTGTTTTTTAAGATCAAGAAGATAGATTTCTGTGTTGGGCTGAGCTACAATCTGAAGTGAAAAGAAAATAGAAATTAATACAATGAGTATTTTTAAAGAATTCATTAAGCTACCTTTTAAAAGTTGGTGAGTGAAGTACTAAAATTAGTAACTTGGCTCTATTATCCTCTAATCCATATGCTGAAAAGATTCTTTAAGTTCCTATTGTATGTAGCGTTATTAATAGTAGTGGTTGCCATTATTGGATATTTTGTCATGGATAAACCAGTGCCGAATGGAACACAAGGACAGGAAGCCGAGCAACTTGCGGATGAGGTACTCAGCTCCTTAAATAAGGAGGGTTATGATCGATTGAAGTACATCGGGTTCACATTTGCTGGTATTCATCATTATCAATGGAATAAAGCAGATAACACAGTACAAGTAAAATGGGGTGAACAGGATGTGTTTCTGAACCTAAACAATGAGATGCAGTCATTCAGTCTGCTTGAGCTAAAAGCATATGAGTATTTCATTAATGATTCCTTTTGGTTAGTAGCTCCGTTTAAAGTTCGGGATGCTGGAGTAATCAGATCTACAGTTTCTTTAGAGGAAACAAGAGGATTATTACTTACTTATACTTCAGGAGGTGTCACTCCAGGAGATAGTTATTTATGGATGATAGATAGTAGAGGATTTCCTACTTCATGGAAATTATGGACTTCCAATATTCCTATTGGTGGAATCGAAATAAGCTGGGGAGGTTGGAAGAAGTTGAATGATGTCTGGTTTTCCACTATTCATAAAAATAGTATCAAAGACATTTTGATTACGAATTTAGAAGTTAGGTAAGCTTCTTAATAGCTATACCTACTTTTTTCAGCTCATTCCAAAACTGAGGATAGGATTTTTCTACCACCATTGGATCATCAATGATCACATCCATTTTGCAGCATAATGGAGCAAATGCCATGGCCATTCTGTGGTCTTCATAGGTGTCTATTTCAACTACTTCCGGCAAGCTTTCACTGGGTTTCAAAAACCAGCTATTTGGTTTTTCAAGTAGCAGAGCTCCTATTTTGTAAAGCTCGTTTTTCATAGCTTCAATACGATCGGTCTCCTTGATTTTAAGACTTTCAAGTCCTGTCATTTCCAATTCTATACCATTAACAGCAGCTACTACCATTACTGTCTGAGCTAAATCAGGACAATCTTTAAAATCTAACTTAAGTGATTTCGCCTGAGTCCCTCTTTTTGCTAATCTCACTTTACCAGACTCGTACTGCGTTACAACACCTAGCTGAAACATGATTTCAGCAATTCGCTTGTCACCTTGTGAGGAATAATTTCTGATGTTTGGAACGTCTAAGTATCCTTTTCCATGTGCCAAGGCCATAAAAGAATACCAATAGCTAGCACCCGACCAATCGCCTTCTATCGTGTATTCAGATGGCGTGTATTGCTGATGTGCTGCGCTAATAGAGTTTCCAATCCATTTAGTATTGACACCAAATGAATTCATCAAATCAAGGGTCATCTGAATATAAGGACGACTAAAAACCTCTGTAGTCAAATGGATGGTGAGCCCTTGAGGTAAACATGGAGCAATCATTAGTAGTGCGCTTATGTATTGACTGCTGATATTTCCCGGGATTGATATTTCATTAACTCTTTGATTTTCAATCTTGTGAACCTCAAGAGGAGGAAACCCTTCTTTGTCCATGTACTTAATTTCAGCACCAATTTCAAGCAATGCATTTACTAGTGGACCGATTGGTCGCTGCTTCATTCTATCAGTTCCTGTGAGTGTCTGCCCCTCCCCATGGATGGCTAGGTAAGCAGTAAGAAAACGCATAGTAGTACCTGCATCTTTTACATCCCAAAAAGAAAGTTTTGAGTTGAGAAGTTTTTGTAGCGTCTGAGAGTCTCTAGCGTTCGACACATTATTAATCACACTTTCATCCCCAGCTAATGCGGCGATTACCAATGCTCTATTGGTCTCACTTTTAGAAGATTCTAAAGCAATGGTATGCTTTAATCGGTCATTAAACCTGTTTAATCGATATTTCAATTTTTATGGAGATTTAGCATAACGATATTCCAACTTTTTTCGTTATCAAAACGTCTGTAAAATACAAAATGTCTAGATCAAGAACCATAGGAACCATTATCGCCTCGTTAATTATTGGAGTGCTCACTTTTTTTATTGCTGTACCAAAGAAAACAGTAAAAAAGCGAATCACTAATACGTCTGAGCCATCCAAGAAAAAAAACAAGGATAAAGACGACATGTTTATCTAAGAATTGAAAGCAATCAAGGCATTGCTGATTTCATTTTTGGTGACATTGATGTCGTATTGACATTCTCCAATTTTGGAGAGCAATGCGAAATTCATATTCCCAGATTCGTTTTTCTTATCCTGAATTAGGTAGGGTATCAGTTCATTTAAGTCAGGTATCTTCTTTGGAAGTTCGTACACACCTAATATAAATTGTTTGATATCGTTGAAGTCACTTTCTATGATCATATTTTTTTGAAAGGAAATATGACCTTCTAGAATCATTCCAAGAGCCACGGCTTCACCATGAAGGAGTGCTTCAGTTGTATTAAGTAAATGACTTTCAATAGCATGACCCAATGAATGTCCAAAATTCAAAATCTTTCTCAGTCCTTTTTCAAAAGGGTCTTCTTCTACGATTACATTTTTGATTTTTACGGATTTAGGGATAAGATCATTCCAATCAATCTCTGAAAAAGGCGTCTCTTGCAAATATTCCCATTGATGGATGTCATGAATCAATGCATGCTTTATTATTTCGGCAAAGCCTGATTTAAGCTCTCTGTCGGGTAAAGAATTTAGAAAATGGGAATTGATAATAACCTTGCTTGGTTCTTTAAAAATACCAATATGGTTTTTGAGTCCATTAAAATCTATTCCTAATTTACCACCAATGCTAGCATCCACTTGAGAAAGCAATGTGGTGGGTACATTAATGAATGGCATCCCTCTCTTATAGGTTGAAGCGCAAAAGCCTCCCATATCACCAATTACACCACCTCCAAGATTGATGAGTAGACTTCTTCTGGAACAACCTATTGTTGTCAATCGCTCCCAGATAGCAGAGCAAGTTTTTAAATTTTTATGAACTTCCCCACTCTCTATTTCAATCATTTCAGCATTGTCAATTCCAATTAAATGGAGACAATTTGCTTTGGTATTTTCGTCGACTAAGATTATTATTTTATCAGGATTTATCGCGTTAATCGATTTAGACAAATCGTCTGAAATATCCTTAGAAATAATGATGTAGTTGGGTAGATTATAAACCATAGTTGAAATTGAAAAGGTGTGAATCTGTTAGCTATCTTTGCACACCAATTTTCAAAAATATGCAATCAAAGCCAATCAACTTTGACGATACTGAAATAGCATTTGTTCATCGTTCCAATGCAGAGTTAAAAAACGCTCATTTTGTGTTTACGACCATGAATCTTTCTTGGATGGTAAAACTAGGAATGTCGTTGACAAATATTGCATTTAAGTTGAGTTTGCCTGTAAAGGGGATCGTTAAAAAAACAATATTCAATCAGTTCTGCGGAGGCGAATCGGTGAAAGACTGTAGTGATAAAATTCAATTATTAGGAGACCATAATGTGCAGACTATTCTTGATTACTCCGTGGAGGGCTTGGAAAATGAAGATGGATACAATGCTACCAAGGACGAAGCATTAAGAGTAATTGACTTTGCAGCTGGAAGTGATCATATACCATTTTGTGTATTGAAGCTATCGGGCCTTGGATCAACGGAGCTCATGACTAAAGCTCAGTCAGATGAAGAACTTTCGGAATATGAAAAATCAAAGCTTCACTATGCGGAGATGAGGGTAGATGAAATAGTGAAGAAGGCTGGTAACAAAGGATTGATGGTAATGATTGATGCTGAGGAGTCATGGTTTCAGAAATACATCGATGGTGTAGCATATAGAATGATGGAGAAATACAACAAGGAAAGACCTGTTGTATTTAATACGTACCAACTATACCGCCATGATATGTTACAGCGATTAAAAACAGCATTGAACAGAGCAAAGAGTCAGGGGTATTATATGGGCGCTAAGTTGGTGAGAGGCGCATACATGGAAAAAGAACGAGAGAGGGCGGAGGAAATGGGGTACGAATCTCCTATTCATAAGAACAAGGAAAGCGTAGACAAGGATTATGATGCTGCACTGAAGTATTCAATAGAAAATATTGATGTGATGGGCGTGTGTGCTGGTACTCACAATGAGAAATCTAGCAAGTATTTAGTGAATCTGATATCTGAAGCAGGACTCTCAAAAAAGGATCCTAGGGTATTTTTTGCTCAGCTTCTAGGTATGAGTGATAATATTTCATTCAAGCTAGCAGATGAGGGTTACAACGTTGCGAAATATGTTCCTTATGGTCCAGTAGAAAAGGTATTACCATACCTCTTTAGGAGAGCGGAGGAAAATACCTCTATTGCAGGTCAAAGTGGCAGAGAATATACTCTAGTGAAAAAAGAACTTAAAAGACGAAAGTCGGTTAAATAGAAATTTAGAACAAACAGGTAGCGAAACGAAATGCAATTAAGCGAACAAGAAATTCAGAGAAGAAAGTCACGTGAAGATCTATTGAATATGGGAATTGACCCTTATCCTGCGGATCAATTTGATGTAAACGTAACTACCCAAGATATTAAAAAGCATTTTGATAGAAGCCCTGATGACTATACTAGTATTTCTATTGCTGGGAGATTGATGAGTCGAAGGATTATGGGTTCTGCGTCTTTTGCAGAGATTCAAGACTCTACTGGTCGTATCCAAATTTATATTAGAAGGGATGATATTTGTGAAGGGGAGGATTACACGATGTACAATGAAGTCTTCAAGAAGAAGATGGACATTGGGGACATCATTGGGTTAAAAGGATACGTCTTCAAAACCCAAGTTGGAGAAATATCTATCCATGTGACTGACTTAAAAATGTTGACTAAATCACTTCGCCCTTTACCCATTGTGAAAGAGGCTGAAGATGAAGAAGGCAACATGAAAACGTATGACGCATTTAGCGATCCTGAGCAGCGATATCGTCAGCGATACCTAGATCTGATCGTTAATCCTGAGATCAGAGATACGTTCGTTCAGCGCACTAAATTGGTCAATTCCATCAGGGAATACTTGGCTGGAAAAGGATACTTGGAGGTAGAAACTCCTATCCTTCAACCACTCTATGGTGGAGCAGCAGCACGTCCTTTCAAGACACATCACAATACACTAGATATGACCCTGTATTTGAGAATAGCTAATGAGCTATATCTCAAAAGATTGATTGTAGGTGGCTTTGATGGTGTTTTTGAATTTGCAAAAGACTTCCGTAATGAAGGAATGAGTCGTTTTCATAATCCAGAATTTACTCAGGTTGAGCTATATGTAGCGTACAAAGATTACAACTGGATGATGGACACGATGGAGGAGATGATTGAAAAGGTAGCGATGGATATTCATGGTGAGACAAAAGTGCAAGTGGGAGAGAACCTGATTGATTTTAAACGACCATGGAAGCGCTTCACGATGTTTGAGGCGATTGAGCATTTCACGAAAATTGATATTTCTGAAATGGATGAAGCCGAGTTAAGAAAAACAGCGAAAGAACTACAAGTTCCTTTGGACGAAACCATGGCAAAAGGAAAGATCATCGATGAAATTTTCGGTGAGAAATGTGAGCCTTTATTAATTCAGCCAACGTTTATCACAGATTATCCAGTGGAGATGTCTCCTTTGACTAAAAAGCATCGATCAAAGGAAGGATTGGTTGAAAGATTTGAAGCTATCTGTAACGGTAAGGAAATTATGAATTCCTATTCTGAGTTGAATGACCCGGTAGATCAGAGAGAAAGATTTGAGGAGCAGCTTGAGCTTGGAAAAAGAGGAGATGATGAAGCGATGACGCTAGATGAAGACTTCTTAAGAGCCTTAGAGTTTGGCATGCCACCAACTGCTGGAGTAGGGCTAGGTATAGATCGTCTTTCCATGATTATGACTAATTCTAATTCGATTCAGGATGTTCTTTTCTTCCCTCAGATGAGACCAGAAAAGAAAAAGTCTAAAGCATCAGATCTCAATGCGGATGAGAAATTGATCTATGAGTTGCTTCAAAAAGAAAGTCCAATAGAACTGACTTCCTTGAAAGAAAAATCAGAATTGTCAAATAAGAAATGGGATAAATCCATCAAAGGGTTAACGCAAATAGGTCTTGCTAAAGTGAGCAAAACAGATGAAGGATTGTTGGTGGAGAAAATAGAAGAGTAATTACTCTTCTATTTTCTCTAGCAGTTTTTCAATCAATCTTTTTAAATCTTGATTTTCATATTCCTTTAATGCCTTTTTTAGATAAGGAGGAATTGGCTCATTTTGATCAAGCTTGGAGTAGATATCCGAAAGCAATTGATATAAATCTTTCAGTTCAGATATTGAATCTGGATCGGAATTGATAGTTGAACATTGTGTGTTATATTCTTCTATAATTGTGTTCAGGTTGCCTAGCTTGTAAGTTCCATCTTTAATCTTGGTAGATAGGTCTGTACATTCTACTAAAAAATCTGAGACATATTTCTTAAATCCTATTTTTGAAACTTCTAGAATATCTCCATTTTTCTTGAGTAAAATCTTGATTGAAAATTCATACTCCTTCTCAGGTCTTATTAGATATAGATTTAAGTCCCCATTAATTATTGCTTTGGCAAATACTCGTGTCTTATTATAAACGATAGGTTTATAAATATCATTTTTATAATGGACAGAGTTGATTTGATAAGGTTTAAGTGTGTACTTATCTATCTTATTTTTTAAAGACAGATCATTTGAAAAGCTATCAAAGCTGATGTCTCCGTAAATGGTATCCATCTTATTAGTAACCACAAAGTCTTGACCATTACTACTGAAAGTAATTACAGCAAGAAATAAGAGTAATGATGTTTTCATCAAGTATAATCTATCAATCTAAACTTCCTTATCCAGTAAATCCGTAACTACATGATAGCGAGGATCATCTATTGATTCTTCAATTACTTCCTCAAATCCAGAGTTAGCTGTAAGCAAAAGTCGCTTACATTCAGGACTAAGGTGGGTGAGTTTTATCTCTTTTCCTAAATCAAGGTATTTGTTCGCGATATTTCTCACTGCTTCTATACCTGAGTGGTCACTTACTTTAGATTCGATAAAATCGATCTCTATTTTCTCAGGATCTGTTGATGCGTCAAACTTAGAATTAAAGTTTTGGACTGATCCAAAAAATAGTGGTCCCCAGATTTCATATACTTTGGTACCATCTTCTTTCAGTCGTTTTCTTGCTCTAATCATAGTGGCATTTTTCCATGCAAAAACCAACGCAGACATAATTACACCAGCTATTACGGCAATGGCTAAATCTTGCCATACAGTAATGGCAGAAACAGCTATCAGTACGAAAGCATCCGATTTAGGAATCTTATGAAGAATGCGAAAACTACTCCAAGCAAATGTCCCGATTACTACCATAAACATTACACCGACTAGCGCAGCAATCGGGATTTGTTCTATGAGTGGTGCACCGAAAAGAATAAAGCAAAGAAGTGCAATTGCAGCGGTGATGCCTGACAGTCGTCCTCTTCCTCCTGAGTTTACATTGATGATAGACTGACCAATCATGGCACATCCTCCCATTCCTCCGAAGAGTCCATTAAGGATGTTTGCTCCTCCTTGAGCAACACACTCTCTATTCCCACTTCCTCTTGTATCTGTCATTTCATCAACAAGGTTTAGCGTCATCAATGACTCAATCAAACCAACAGCAGCTAGTAAAAATGCAGTAGAAATGATTAACCCCCAATGCCCTTCTAGCGTATCAAAAAGACCAAATATTTGATTTTGGAATGATGGAAGCGATCCTTTCAGTCCTGATCCACCACCGTCTCTTATAAAGGAGCCTACAGTGCTCACATCTATTCCTCCAAAAATGGTAATAGATGCTACAGCAATTATAGCCACTAAAGCTGCTGGAATTTTTTTGGTCAATTTTGGTAAACCATACATTACACTCATTGTAAGTGCCACAAGCCCTAACATTGTCCAAAGTTCAGCTCCCTTTAACCATTCGGTGGTGCCATTACTTGTTTCTTTGAAAAGACCTAATTGAGATAAGAAAATGACAATAGCTAAACCATTTACAAAACCCATCATCACTGAGTGAGGGATTAAACGGACGAATTTACCCAACCGAAGAACTCCAGCAAGTACTTGTATACCTCCAACTAGTAGAAGTGTAATGAATAACCATTGTAGTCCAAGGTTTTCTACTGGTTGACTCAATGCCTCACCTACTATATTTCCTTGCTGAATCATGTGAACCATAACAACAGCCATGGCGCCAGTTGCACCTGAGATCATTCCCGGTCTGCCACCAAATGCTGCTGTGACTAACCCCATCATGAATGCACCATACAATCCAACTAGAGGATCTATTCCTGCTACAAAAGCAAAGGCAACAGCTTCAGGAACAAGCGCCAAAGCCACTGTAAGCCCTGACAAAATATCGTTTTTAGGATTGAAAGTAAAGTTTCTGAAAATTCGCTGCATGATGCCCTGTTTTTTTGAAGGGCGCAAAGATAGAAGTAACTATGAAAGGACGATGAAAACTACCCTAAACTTTACTTTTATACCTTTTCAAATATTTTCATTAAATCGATCTTTATTTATCAATTATTCAATAATTGGACTCTGGTGAATGGAATCTTCTATGATCTTCTAGATTTTCATGATCCCCAACTAGATTTGGCGACTCAACTTTAAAAAGGGCTGATGATTGTATTGAAATTTGGAGGTACATCGGTAGGATCTACCGAGGCGATTCGTAGTGTAAAGAATATTCTAACAAAGAGAATTAGTAAGATTGATGACACTTTTTTGGTGGTGGTTTCAGCTTTCAAAGGAGTAACTAATAGTCTCGCATCACTTCTTGAAAAGACGGCCACTGGTGATGAGAGTTATCAAACCATAGTAGATGAGCTGAAACAGCGTCATATCACTGTTGCTAGAGAGTTACTAGAGCCTAGGAATCAAGGAGAAGTACTGGCGAAGGTAAAAATGCTCTTTAAGGAACTTGAAGATACCTCCTCAAGCATTGCCAATTTACAGGAAGTCACTCCAAAATCATCAGACATGATTTTGAGTTTTGGAGAACGATTATCCTCTACCATTATTCACACATTCTTTAAGCAGGAGTTTGGCGCTACCACCTTAGTAGACCCAATGAAGGTAATTATTTGCGACTCTACCTATATGCGTGGAGAGGTAGATTTTATTGAAAGTCAGAAAAAGGCTAAAAAGTATGCCGCTAGCTTAAGTAAATTGAATCTATGTCCAGGCTTCATTGCATCCAATTCAGTGGGTCAATTAGTGACGCTTGGTAGAGGAGGATCAGATTATACTGCTGCACTTTTTGCTAATTTTTATAATGCGGTTCAATTAGAGATTTGGACGGATGTAGATGGGCTGATGACTGCTGATCCACGATTAGTCTCGAATGCACGTATAATCACTGATTTGGCATATGAAGAAGCATTAGAGCTTTCACATTTTGGAGCAAAGGTGATTTATCCACCTTCTATTCAGCCTGCTCTGGAAAAGGGGATTCCAATAATTATCAAAAACACATTTAGTCCTGAAGTATCTGGAACCAAGATCACACAGAGTTTTGAAGATGATGCAACCATTAGGGGCATTTCTTCTATCAAAAATATTACACTACTAAATCTGAGAGGAAGTGGTATGGTGGGTATTCCCAATTTTTCATTTCGTCTTTTTGAAACGCTCTCATCTCATAAAATCAACGTGGTAATGATTACTCAGGCTTCTTCTGAGCATACCATTTGTGTAGGGATTGAAAGCAAGGATGAGGCACTTGCAGAGGAGGTTATCAATAGAACTTTCGTTCATGAAATTACTCAAAATACCTTGTTGCCTGTTGAGGTAGAAAGTGGTCTTAGTGTATTGGCTCTTGTCGGCAGAAACATGAAGGATCAAGTAGGTGTCAGTGGTCAAATGTTTGGAACATTAGGTCGAAATGGAGTGAGTATCAAAGCCATTGCTCAAGGATCATCAGAGCGAAACATCACGGTGGTGATTTTACAGGCAGACTTAGTTAAGGCAATCAACGTATTGCATGAAAGCTTTTTCACAGAAGAAATTAAGCGAGTCAATATTTTTCAAGTAGGAGTGGGAACGGTAGGTAAAGCACTTTTGCGTCAAATCAAAAAACAACAGAAATACTTGCTTGAAAAGCATTTGATTGATTTGCAAGTGATGGGTATTGCAAATTCTAAGAAGATGTATTTCAGTAATGAGGAGGGTGTGGATCTTGAAAATTGGGAAAAGGTTCTAGAAACTGGGGAGAAGCATTCCATTCAGGATTTCTATAATCGAATGGTAGAAATGAACTTGCGAAATAGTGTATTTTTAGATGTTACAGCCTCAGAAAGTGTGCCTTTACTATACCCGGAAATATTGAAAAAGAGTATTTCAATTGCTACCCCAAATAAAATAGCTGCTACGGATCTTCAAGACAAATACAATCTTCTAAAACGGCTGGAAAGAAAATATAAAACTCAATTCCTCTTTGAAACAAATGTGTGTGCAGGATTGCCAATTATATCTACACTTTCAGACCTTGTCAAAAGTGGAGATCGAATACGCCGAATAGAAGCAGTGCTTTCTGGTACATTGAATTTTCTTTTCAATAATTACGATGGATCATCCAGTTTTTCATCCATTACAAGAAGAGCCAAAGAGGAAGGTTATTCTGAGCCTGATCCTCGACTTGATTTATCCGGGCAAGATGTGATGCGAAAGATTTTAATCTTAGCCAGAGAAAGTGGTTTTTCGCTAGAGATGGATCAGATTAAGAATACTGCATTTGTACCCGAAAGTTGCATGAACGCAGAATCCGTAGAGGAGTTTTTCGATTTAGTTGAAAAAGAAGAAGTTCATTTTCAGAAAATAGTACAAGATGCAAAGAAGCAAGATAAGAGGATTAAGTATGTAGCTAAGTTTGAAGATGGCGAAGCATCCACTGGATTACAATTTGTGGATTCTAAACACCCATTCTATAATTTAGAAGGAAGTGATAATATTGTTCTTTTTTATACCGATAGATATGTAGATCAGCCACTAGTCATTAAAGGGGCGGGAGCTGGAGCAGACGTTACTGCTTCAGGTATTTTTGCCGACATTATGCGAATCGCCTCATCTAATTAATTATGAAAAGTATCAAAGTTTTTGCTCCGAATACTGTTGCCAATGTAGGCTGTGGATATGATGTTTTAGGATTCGCATTAGAAGGATATGGTGATGAAATTGTGGTAACTGAGCGTGATGATAGTCAGTTGATCATTACAAGAATAGAAGGAGCTGAATTGCCAATGGACTCAAAAACGAATGTGGCGACAGTTGCTATCAAAGCAATGCTCACTCAATTGGGTTTAAAAAAGGGTTATGATCTTTCTATCAAGAAATCGATTCATCCAGGGAGTGGCCTTGGGTCTAGTGCGAGCAGTTCTGCAGGAGCTGTTTTTGCAGTAAATGAATTGCTAGATAAACCTTTTACTAAAACAGAATTGGTTGCTTTTGCAATGGAGGGTGAACGCATCAGTTCTGGCTCTGCACATGCTGATAATGTAGCTCCTAGTTTACTTGGAGGATTTACAGTAGTCAGGAGTTACAACCCCTTAGATGTTTTTAATATTCCATTTCCTGAGGAATTACTTGCAGTTATTACTTATCCTGATGTGCAAGTAAAAACAGCTGATGCTAAGCGAGTGCTTAAAAAACAAGTAGATCTTAAAGATGCTGTTCAGCAATGGGGTAATATGGCAGGGATGATTAGCGGATTAATGTCTGGAAATTTTGAGCGAATAGGAAAGTCTATGGAAGATGTGATTGTAGAGCCAGTGAGAAGAATGCTAATTCCACTTTATGATGAAGTGAAAAAAAGTGCTTTGGAAAATGGCGCACTTGGATACAATATTTCAGGTTCTGGTCCTTCTTCATTTGCGTTAACAAATGATCCAATAAAAGCAAAGAAAATCAGAGAGGGGTGTGCCGAAGTATATGAAAAGAGTGGAATTCCATGCATTAGTTTTATCTCTTCAGTAAGTGGGAAAGGAGCAGAAGTACTATGAAGTATTACAGCACTAATAATCGAATGCTTCGGGTGTCTTTTAAGGAGGCAGTTATTAATAGTTTACCTGCAGATAATGGTCTTTTTTTTCCAGAAAATATTCCATTACTCTCCTCAGGATTTTTTCAAAATTTGCGGAACAAGCCTAAGTCGGAAATTGGCTTTGAGATTGCTAGACATTTCATTGGAGATGAAATTCCAGAGGATCGTTTGCAACAAATAGTGAGTGAGACTGTGGACTTTGATATCCCGCTTGTGCGGGTGAATAATCAAATTAGCTCACTTGAGTTGTTTCACGGACCTACTTGGGCATTTAAGGATGTGGGTGCCAGGTTCTTATCAAGGTGTCTAAGTTACTTCATGGAACAAGAAAGTAAGGAAATCAACATTCTTGTAGCAACTTCGGGAGATACAGGTGGAGCAGTAGCAGCAGGATTTTTCGGGGTAAACGGAGTGAAAGTAACAATCCTGTTTCCAAAAGGAAAAGTGAGCGATGTTCAGCAAAGACAGCTTACTACCTGGGGTGGTAATATCAGAGCGATAGAAGTAGATGGTACGTTTGATGATTGTCAGAAGATAGTTAAGACAGCATTTTTGGATAAGGAATTGAACAAGAAAGTAAATCTATCTTCAGCCAACTCAATCAATATGGCTAGATTGATCCCACAAAGTTTTTACTATTTCTATGCTTTTCAGCAATTGGAAAGCTGGAAAGAGGTAGTCATTGCAGTGCCATCAGGAAACTATGGTAACATTACGGCTGGACTGTTAGCGATGAAAATGGGTTTACCTATCAAACGATTTATTGCAGCAGCCAATGCCAATCGTGTAGTACAAGATTACCTAATTACAGGAAATTATGACCCTAAGCCATCCATTCAGACCTATGCGAATGCAATGGATGTAGGCGCTCCATCAAATTTCGTTCGTATGTTAGAACTTTTTGGAGAGAGCTATGAAGAATTTACCAAGGTAATTTCTGGCTATTGTCTATTGGATGAGGGCATACTTCAAGTAATAGAAAATTGTGCAAAAGAGTATGATTATATGCTTGATCCACATGGCGCAATAGGATATCAGGCTCTAATGAAAAACTTGAAAAAAGGTGAACATGGATTTTTTCTGGAGACTGCTCACCCGGTAAAGTTTTTGGATGTGATGGAAAAAGCTTCAATCAAGCTTCCCAATTATACTAACAAGATTTCCTCATTGCTAGAAAAGGAAAGCCGCTTTGATCGAATAGGAGCTGAGTATGAAGAATTTAGAGCGTTTTTTGACTAATTCAACTCTTTAACGATCAAATACTTTTGACAAAATCTAAGAAGACTTCTTTATGACGTTCAAGGTCCATGTTTGCTGAAAGTGCTACTCTGGCAATGTAGTCTTTGTCACCTTCTTTGGTAGTTCCTTGAGTAGATGTGGCAGGTATAGTCCAGTAACATCCCTTCAGTTGTCCGTAGCTTACGCAATACTTACTTTCGTTAGGAATTTCCGAGATCATCAAATTAATTAACCTAAGATTTAAGGCTCTTTTGTAGGTTTCTTTTTCTTCCTCCGTGTTTCCTTTTGTAGGAAGATCCAATGAAAATACAGATGGAGTAAATCCTTCATTGGCCAACTCCTCTGAAACAAAGTTGATCTTAGCCGTTGGTAGTGTTTTGTGTATGAAATTCACAAAATCGCGTGTATTAGAGTAAGCACCTTCAATTCGTTCATTCATGGAGGGCAATTGCTTCGCCAATATTTCCATTTGAAGGTCTGTAGCTTCATTGTCACACAGTCTTAAGTGTAATCCTATTTTCTCCATGAGAGATTCTGTTTTCTCATTTGCGACACAGTAGCCAGCAGTACATAGTCCGCCACTTGGAAACTTGGAGCCACTCACATACGAAATAGCTCTGACGGTGGAGAGTATGGCATCTTTCCCTAAGAAGTGAACATTAGGACAAAACGTTTGATCTAAAATAAAGACTGGATCAATTGCAAGTGCTCCGGATGAGGTTTTACGTTCCCTTTGTAAAGCTTCTTTCAGTTGCAAAAGCTCAGGAACTTCCACTCTAGGGTTGGTGGGAATTTCCGCAATGATGTAAGGCACAGCATCTGCTTTGGCAATTTCATCTAAAACTGACTCCACGCTTTGCACCATATCATTGTCACCATCCACAGGCAAGTCCACTATTTCTACCTGATCAATGCAAGCAGCAACACGCCTTGCTTGATCATTCGTACCGCCATAACAGTTGGGGGGTACTACGAACTTGATCGCCTTCTCGGGATGTTTCTCTAGTGCATCGTCTACAAGTCCCATCATAATGGCATACTGGATAGATAGCCCACTTGATCCCACTAGTGCTTGGCTATTCGTGCAAGTAATTTCTTTAATTGAATTGATCACATGCTCTTTATCCTTTGCAGTATTTCTAGGGATTTCATTGTTGGCTTCTCCTACAAGCAATTGCAACGATGCGAAGCAGTTTGCAGGTGTCATAGCAATGGTCTCTCTTCTTCTTACATGTTGTATTTCAGAGATATAGCCTTTGTTTTCTTTATCATTTACTATCACTACACTCCCAAAGTGAGGGTGAATATTAATTGAAAAATCAATGAAGGGATGTGGATCAAATTGACAAATATCCTCTTGCTGTGATATGAAAATAGTACTGCCATCAAACACAGCAGCATCTTGTGCTTGATCAACTTGTTTTAGCTCAAACTGGTAGCCATAGACATGTTTCAAAAGGTCAGTTTCAAAAACATCAGGTAACTGGCCAGTGTAGGTGATTAAAGTTTTCTTATTAGAGAGGGAATTTTTTCTAAGGATGGCTAATATTGGAGCTGACTTTGATCCAAAGCTTATGACATTTTCTGAGTCAAGATCATTTAAGCTAGCTACTGCCCATTCCAGTACACAAGATAGCGGATGACCTAAACGGATATAATCAAAAGCGGTGGGTAACTCATTCAGCGCGGCTGAGGATGAATTACTGTTTTTGTATAGTATTTCAAACTGCTCAAGAAACTGAGTTTTAGCCAAAGATTCATCATAAATATCTAATCGGTGTGTAGTGAGATTTACCCATTCAGTGGGCATATTTTTTAACACTTGTTTGATGTAGTCTAGCATTTTTGAATTTTATTATTTCACCGCTAAGTTAGATGAGTGATTTTTTTAATTGAGAAATTAAAGTAACAAAAATAGCCACCCAAAATGGGTGGCTAATTATTCTTTTAAGCAAGTACTTGTCTTTTAACTAGTACTACTCTTGAGAAATTCTCTGTTCATTCTAGCAATATTGTCTAGTGAAATTCCTTTAGGACATTCCACCTCGCAAGCTCCTGTATTGGTACAGTTTCCAAATCCTTCTTCGTCCATTTTATTCACCATATTTTGAACACGTTCTTTCGCTTCCACCTTTCCTTGGGGTAGTAAGGCGAACTGAGATACTTTAGCGGATACAAATAGCATAGCAGAGGCATTTTTACATGAAGCAACGCAGGCTCCACACCCAATACACGTAGCAGCATCAAATGCTTGATCAGCGTCATGCTTGTTGATTGGAATAGCATTAGCATCTTGGGTATTTCCAGATGTATTCACACTTACAAATCCACCAGAGGCCATGATTCGATCGAAAGAGCTTCTATCTACCATTAAATCCTTAATTACTGGAAAAGCTTTTGCTCTCCAAGGTTCAATGTAAATAGTCTCTCCATCCTTAAATTCTCTCATGTGAAGTTGGCACGTCGTAATTCTTCTTCCAGGCCCATGAGCTTCACCATTTATGTACATAGAGCAACTACCGCAAATTCCTTCACGACAATCGTGATCAAAAGCCACTGGCTCATGATTTTCGTTGATTAATTGCTCATTGAGAATATCCATCATCTCTAAAAACGAGCTGTCAGGAGAAATATCTGAAACCTTGTAAGTTTCCATTTTTCCTTTCTCCTTGCTGTTTTGTTGTCTCCAGACTTTGAGTGTTAGATTTAATCCTTTTGAATCTGACATATCTATCTTATTTATAAGAACGAGTCTTAAGTTCTATGTTTTCGTATTTCAAATCTTCTTTGTGAAGTACTGCTTCTGATGGTTCTCCTTTATATTCCCATGCAGATACAAATGTGAAGTTTTTATCATCTCTGACTGCTTCACCTTCTTCGGTTTTGTGTTCTTCACGGAAGTGCCCACCGCAAGATTCCTCTCTTTCAAGGGCATCCCTTGCAAAAAGTTCGCCTAGTTCTAAGAAGTCAGCAACCCTTCCAGCTTTCTCTAACTCTTGGTTAATGCCATTTGCTGTTCCTGGTACACTTACTTCTTTCCAAAATTGCTCTCTTATTTCTTTGATTTCAGCAATTGCTTCTTTTAAGCCTTTTTCATTTCTAGCCATTCCTACTTTATTCCACATGACTTTTCCGAGTCGCTTATGGAAATAATCTACAGAATGCTTTCCTTCATTATTCACAAAGAAGTCCATCTTTTCTTGAACCGATTTTTCCGCTTCATCAAACTCAGGCGAGTCAGTTGGAATTTCTCCAGTTCTGATATCATCAGCTAAGTAATCTCCGATGGTATATGGAAGTACAAAGTATCCATCTGCTAGTCCTTGCATTAATGCTGATGCTCCCAGTCTGTTGGCGCCATGCTCAGAGAAATTAGCTTCACCAATTGCATAACAGCCAGGGATGGTAGTCATCAAGTTATAATCCACCCAAACACCACCCATTGTATAATGAACAGCAGGATAAATCTTCATAGGAGTTTTGTATGGATTATCGGCAGTAATTTTTTCATACATCTGAAATAAGTTACCATACTTAGCTTCTACTACATCAGTGCCTAGTTTCTGGATTTCAGCTTCAGAAGCATTATGATGTCCCTTAATATTAGCAGCTTCTTTTCCATACCGTGTGATTGCAGCTGAGAAATCCAGATAAACAGCTTCTCCGCTTTCATTAGTTCCTACTCCAAATCCAGCATCACATCGCTCTTTTGCTGCTCTCGATGCTACGTCTCTAGGTACAAGATTTCCAAAAGAGGGATACCTTCGCTCCAAGAAGTAATCTCTATCTTCTTCTTTAATCTCAGTAGGTTTCAATTTACCCACTCTGACTGCCTCAGCATCTTCCTTGTTTGCAGGAACCCAAATTCTTCCATCATTCCTCAGAGACTCAGACATTAAAGTCAGTTTAGATTGCTGATCTCCATGCTGGGGGATACATGTAGGATGTATTTGTGTAAAACAAGGGTTAGCAAAAAAGGCTCCTTTTTTATGGACTTTCCATCCAGCTGAAACATTTGAACCCATTGCGTTGGTAGATAAGAAGAATACATTTCCATATCCACCCGAGGCAATTACAACAGCGTGTGCAGAATGTCTTTCAATCTCACCTGTCACTAAGTTTCGCGCTATAATTCCTCTCGCCTTTCCATCCACAATCACAATTTCCATCATTTCATGACGGTTGTACATTTGGATTTTTCCTTTTCCAATTTGGCGTGACATAGCAGAATAGCAACCGAGTAAAAGCTGCTGACCTGTTTGACCTTTGGCATAAAAAGTTCTTGAAACCTGAACACCCCCAAAAGATCTGTTATCTAATAATCCACCGTAATCTCTTGCAAATGGAACGCCTTGTGCAACACATTGATCGATGATGTTTGTGGAAACTTCCGCAAGTCGATAGACATTAGCCTCTCTAGATCGATAGTCACCACCTTTTACAGTATCGTAAAATAAACGATAGGTTGAATCACCATCGCCTTGATAATTTTTTGCAGCATTAATACCTCCTTGAGCAGCAATGGAATGGGCACGTCTTGGAGAATCTTGATAACAAAATGCCTTTACATTATACCCAAGCTCGGCAAGCGTAGCAGCGGCAGACCCGCCAGCTAAGCCAGTTCCTACCACAATCACATCAATAGAGCGTTTATTAGCAGGGTTGACAAGTTTAACATTGTTTTTATGGTTGGTCCATTTATCCTTGATAGGACCTTCAGGTATTTTAGAATCTAATTTTGACATACCTATTATTTCTTAAAGGGAATTGATGTAATGAAAAAGAGCAATGAATACAAAACCTAGCGGGACAAGAATAGCATACAATTTACCAAGCTTGATAATTCCAGGGGTGTATTTGCTGTGCCTAGCACCTACTGACTGGAATGCTGACTGAAAGCCATGCATTAGATGCAACGAGAGAAATACGAAGGAGAGAACATAAATACCTACTCTCGCAGGATTCGCAAACATGTGCACTACTTCATCGTAATATCTAGTTGGATTCTCTGGATTTACTTCAATGTATTTGTAATTCATTTCAGGTATCCAGAAGTCATAAAAATGGAATCCTAGGAAGAAAAGAATAAATAACCCACTCCAGATCATGTTTCTAGACATCCAAGAAGAATTAGCTTCTCCTTTGTTCATCGCGTATTTGACCTCTCTTGAATTTTTATTTTTAATCTCTAGAATAAAGCCCATAATGAAATGAAACGTTACTCCAAACATTAAAACGGGCTGCAATGCAAACTGAACCACGGGATTGGTACCCATAAAATGTGATATTTCATTAAATACTTCTTCGCTGAAAACAGAAGTTAAATTGATGATAAAATGTTGAAGTAAAAAAATGATAAGAAAGAGGGCTGAAAGAGCCATTGCGAATTTCCTACCTATGCTACTTGTGAAAAATTGTTTGGTCCAACTCATGGATAATTAATTAAGTCGATTTTTGTCAAAGGTAATTTCCGAATGCTTGCCCCGCAATCTTAAATGTTACTTTTGATTCATTCCAAATAGATTAAATTTTAAAAGTAAGCGTTTTTTAGATGCTAAGTGTTCTAAATAACATGAATTGCATGATTCTTGTTTAAAAAATTTTTAGTGCGTATTTACCAATTATCTTTACTATTGGATTCCTAAAGTCAGTCAATGAGATACCTCAGGATAGTATTTGTTTTTATTTTTTCAATAGTAGCATTCATTGTTGAAGCTTCTCACATTCGTGCAGGAGAAATTATTGCAACTAGGGTATCTGGCCTTACCTATAAATTTACTTTTATTGGATATAGAGATGTTGGAGGAGTGGAATTTGGAAATGGTTTGTTTGACTTTGGAGATGGGGATACTTTCGGCGGCCAAAACGAGGGAGAAGTTATTCCTTGGGCTACACCAGTCGATCTAGGAAATGGTGTTGAAAAATGGCAGTTTTCTTTAGTACATACTTTCACAGGGCCAAGTGGTTATTTAGTAAGTTATAATGAAGAGAATAGAAATGGTGATGTTCAAAATATTCCCGGATCAATCAATATCGCCTTTTATGTAGAAACGCTTATAATAATAGATCCACTGATATCTAATAACACGCCTTTCTTCACTGTTCCTCCAATTGATCAAGGAGTCGTTGGTGCAATTTTTGAGCATAATCCAGGGGCTGTTGATCCAGATGGAGATAGTTTGTCTTACTATTTCGTGACTCCAAAAAGAGCTTCTAATATCGATGTTGCTGGTTATCTGTCATTAATAGATCCAAGTTTTTATGAAAATTTCTCAATTGGAAATAGTACCTCGAGTGGCCCACCTATGCTTGAAATAAATGCAAGCGATGGGACTCTTGTGTGGGATGCTCCGGGTGGAGCTACGATTCCAGATATGGAATGTAGAGAATTTAACATAGCATTTGTAGTAGAAGAATGGAGAAAAATTGGATCAGAAACCATTCGCTTGGGTTTTGTAACTAGGGATATGCAAATCATCATTTGCGATTATGAAAATGATCCTCCAGAAATAGAATTACCAGAAGATACTTGTGTTGTAGCGGGAGCAAGTATTCAAGCAATAATTACGGCCACTGATCCGAATGGAGATCCAGTCAAATTAGAGGCTTTTGGAGGACCTTTCGAAGAGCTCAATTCACCTGCAACTTACAGTCCTAATCCACCTGTGTTTCAGGAGATACCTGCAACCCTAACTTTTGATTGGGAAACAATTTGTGGACAAGTAAGGACAAATCCTTACGAAGTTCAATTTAAAGCTACTGACATGCCTACTATTGAAGGGATAGCAAACCCGGCAGGTCAAACTAGTTTTGAAACATGGAAAATTACAGTGCTGGGCCCACCACCCACAGGGCTTATTGCAGATACTCAAGCAGGCAGACAGATACAATTAAATTGGGATAGCTATTCATGTCAAAATGCAGACTCTATTCAAGTATGGAGAAGAGTAGATGAATTTGAGTTCGATCCCACATGTAATCCAGGAATTCCAACTAATTCTGGCTATGAATTAATCGAATCCTTGGAATCAGGTACTACATCATTTCTTGACACCAATGATGATTTGGGTTTAGCTCCAGGTTCTAAATATTGCTATCGATTGGTTGCTACTTTCCCAAGTCCTTTAGGAGGCTTGAGTTTAGCCTCTGAAGAAGCATGTGATAGTTTGCTTATAGATGTGCCAGTGATTACAAATGTTGACATCATATCAACTGGAGAATCTGATGGGGAGATTAGAGTAATTTGGACGCCACCGTACGAAATTGATGAAATAGCATTTCCGCCCACATATACCTATGAGGTTTTGCGAAAACAAGGAATTGGAGCTGATGCTGATTTTACTTCAATTTTCGGCCCATCTACTGATACTACATTTATAGATACAGGTTTAAATACCGATGATTTGATTCATGCATATCAAATTATCCTTTACGATAATTCAAATGGAGAAGTAGGGAGGTCTCAAGCTGCATCCTCCATAAGATTAGAACCTCAACCGTTGGTTGGTGGAATTAGAATAAATTGGAATGGCGAGGTTCCTTGGTCCTTAAATGTTCAGGATTTTCCATATCATTATATCTACAGAGATAATGTAGTCAATGGAGATTTATCGTCTATCCAATTGATAGACTCAGTAGATGTTACAATGGATGGACTATCTTATTTAGATAATGGAAGGTTCAATGGTGTTGACTTAGATGAAGAAATTGAATACTGCTACTATGTCGAGACTCAGGGTTCCTACGGAAATGCACGACTACCCGCACCTCTAATCAATAAATCTCAAATCATATGCGCTCAGCCAAATGATACCATTCCTCCGTGCGCTCCAGTCTCTATCACATTTAGCTCCACACTTACTTGTGAGGCTCAAGTTTCGTGTAGTGAAAGTGTGAATCTAACCAACTCATTTTCATGGCAATTTGATGGGGATCAATCATGTGATAATGATATTGTCTCTTTTAGAATATATTCAGATTACGTTCCTGGTGAGATCGCAAGAGCAGATGAATTTAGTTTGCTAAGAGAAACTACCCAACTTCAATTTATTCATGATGGATTAAGGTCATTAGCGTATTGTTATTATATCACAGCAGTTGACCGTTCTGGGAATGAAAGTCAGATTTCTGAAATTGTTTGTAACGACAACTGCACACAGTTCAAACTCCCAAATGTTTTCACACCCAATGGAGACATTTTAAATGAGAAGTTCAGCGCATTTAAAGATGCAGAAAATTGTCCTCGGTTTGTTAAATCGGTAAAATTCAAAGTTTTCAGCAGAGCTGGAGTAGAGATATTTACCTACGAGTCTGGAACAGAAAAACCAATTTCCATTGATTGGGATGGTAAAACAAATGCAGGAAAGGAACTGCCAGCTGGTGTGTATTATTATTCTGCAGAAGTGGAATTTATAAAACTGAACGTCGAGGAGTCCATTGAGGTTATTAATGGGTGGGTACACATCATCAGATGACAAAATCGGTAATTTTTTTTGATGGACTATGCAATCTGTGTAATTCTTCCATTCAGTTTATCATCAAAAGAGATAAGAAGGAGAAGTTTTCTTTCGCATCTCTTCAATCAAAATACGCTAAGGAGAACTTGCCATATGAATTAATTGATGCTGGTAATCTTCAAAGTATTGTATATAAAAAAGGAGAAGATATTCAAGTTAAGAGCGCAGCTGCACTTACTATTTCCAAAGAGCTTTCAGGTCTATGGCCAATGCTATATATCTTTATTATTATTCCAATGTCTGTAAGAGATTTTGTCTACGATGTTATCGCTAAGAATAGATATAAATGGTTTGGGAAAAAGGATCAGTGCATGATTCCATCCAAAGAATTGAAAAGTCGCTTTCTTGATTGATTGGTTTGGCTACTTTTGTGAGTAGTTAAAATGAATTTATGAGCAAAGCATATGTTTTCCCGGGTCAAGGAGCCCAATTCTCAGGAATGGGAAAGGAACTTTACGAAAATCATTCTTCAGCAAAAGAACTTATCGACCGGTCAAATGATATTCTGGGATATAATATCAAGGAGATCATGTTTACAGGTTCTGATGAAGAACTAAAGCAAACTAAAGTAACCCAACCAGCTATCTTCATTCACAGCGTGGTTGCAGCATTAACATCAGAAAATTTTCAGCCAGATATGGTGGCGGGCCATTCTCTGGGAGAGTTCTCTGCTCTAGTAGCAAACGGTACACTAAATTTTGATGATGGTCTTTCGCTTGTTTATAAAAGAGCATTGGCTATGCAAAAAGCATGTGAAATTCAGGAATCTACAATGGCTGCAGTTTTGGGTCTTGAGGATTCTGTAGTTGAGGATATTTGTGTCAAAATAGAAGGTGTGGTAGTTGCAGCTAATTATAATTGTCCTGGACAGTTAGTGATCAGCGGTGAAGTTGCTGCCGTAAAAAGTGCTTGTGAAAAGTTAACCGAAGCAGGAGCAAGAAGAGCATTAATATTACCAGTTGGCGGAGCTTTCCATTCACCATTAATGGAGCCAGCGAGAGAAGAATTGGCTCATGCCATTGAAAGTACCAACTTCAGCACGCCAAAATGCCCTGTTTATCAAAATGTAGATGCAAAAGGCTATTCAGATATTGAGAGTATTAAGAAAAACCTAGTTCTTCAACTTACTTCGCCAGTTAGATGGACTCAATGCGTGCAGTCAATGATTGCTGATGGTGCTTCTAGTTTCACAGAATGTGGACCCGGCAAGGTGCTTCAAGGCTTGGTAAAAAAAGTAGATCGTGAAATGTCTGTATCAGGTATCTCTTGAGAATAATTAGATACATATCGATACTGCTCTTAGGATTTATTCTCATTGGCTCGCAAGGCTGTAGAAAAGGTCCCTCTAATCATCAGAAGAACAAAAAGAAAATTAAGCGCGGGAAACCAATTCCTTGTCCAATTAAAGATTGTTGATGAAAAAAATTATTATCGCTATTGATGGCTACTCTGCAACAGGTAAAAGTTCAACAGCTAAACAAGTGGCTTCAAAATTGAACTATACATATATTGATAGTGGAGCCATGTATCGAGCCGTCACATACTTCTTCATCAAGAATGGAATAGATTTCAAAATAGAAAAAGAAGTGACTAATAGTTTAAAAGATTGTGATATTAGATTGGATGGTCATACTGTATTTCTAAACGGAGAAATAGTAAAAGATGAACTTCGCACGATGGAAGTCAACCAAAATGTGAGTCCTGTTAGTGCCATTTCCAGTGTACGATCAAAATTGGTAGAATTACAGCGAGCAATGGGAAAAGATAAAGGCGTAGTGATGGATGGCCGTGATATTGGTAGCGTAGTATTTCCAAAGGCAGAATTGAAACTTTTCATGACGGCAGATGTTCAGATAAGAGCTCAAAGACGCAAACAGGAATTGGAAAAGAAAGGCATTGAAGGAAATATAGAAGAGATCATTGAAAATCTAAAAGAAAGAGATCATATAGATTCTACTAGAGCAGATAGTCCTTTGATGCAAACCAACGATGCGATAGAAATAGACACTTCTTATTTGACTTTGAATCAACAGATAGAAAAAATTGTTCAATTAGCTGAAGAGATTATTTATGAAAATTGAAATAGACGAAAATTCAGGATATTGCTTTGGAGTAGAGTTTGCCATTCAAATGGCAGAGGACGAAATGGCAGAGGGACAGCAATTATATTGTCTTGGAGATATAGTGCACAATTCCATGGAAGTTGAGCGTCTCTTCAACAAGGGACTGAGGACGATCACGAGAGAAGAATTGAAAGATTTACGTGATTGCAAAGTATTGATAAGAGCTCACGGAGAACCACCTGAAACGTACGAATTGGCCATAAAAAACAATATCGAATTAGTAGACGCTTCTTGCCCGGTAGTCTTAAAGCTACAGAATAGAGTAAAGAACGCCTATGATCAATCAAAGGGTCAGAATGGTCAGCTGGTAATCTATGGAAAGCCAGGTCATGCAGAAGTGATTGGCCTTACAGGCCAAACTGGAAATGAAGCTATAATCGTTACTGGTGAGGAGGATCTAGAGAAGATTGATTTCTCAAAACCAATTACCCTTTTTTCGCAGACAACAAAGAGTACCAAAGGGTTTTATCATTTGAAAGACCTAATTGAGCAAAGAATATCTAACAGCGGACAGCTCTCATTAGCAGATGATTTTCGGGCAAATGATAGTATCTGTAGGCAAGTATCCAATAGAGAGCCGCATATGGAAAAGTTTTCTCAAAAGCACGATGTTATTCTATTCGTTGCTGGCAGAAAAAGTTCCAACGGAAAAGCGTTATATAATGTATGTCTATCTTATAATTCGCGCAGTTACTTTGTCGAAAGCGAAAAAGAAATAGACATGGATTGGATTAAGCCTGAAGATTCTGTTGGTATATGTGGAGCTACATCTACACCAACTTGGCTCATGGAGCAAGTAGCAGATTTCCTAAAAAACAAAGAAACTGTTTCTGCTTAGCTCTCTAGTTCAGCTCTTTAATGAAGAGATAAAACAATACTATTGAAACATAGTTATTTGATTGTTTTTTATTTGGTTTTTATCCTATGATAAATCCTATATTGTGTAAGTTTGCCTCGTTTTTTAAGAGATTTCCAAGATAGAAACATGTCTCAGACTATTAAGCTGAAAAAAGGGTTTGACATTAACCTAGCCGGTAAGGCACAAAATAAAATTACTGAAACCTCTCATCCTGAGACGTTTGCTGTAAAACCGACTGATTTCAATGGTCTTTCAAGACCAAAGATGTTAGTAAAAGAAGGCGATAATGTAAAAGCTGGAACCCCATTATTCCATGAGCGCAATGATGAGGTACTAATGTATACATCTCCTGTGAGTGGTGAGGTAGTGGAGATTAAAAGAGGAGAAAAAAGAAAAATTTTAGAGGTTAAGATATTAGCAGATAAAGAAATTGAATTCGAAGGATTCAAGAAGTATGCTGTTTCAGATTTAAGTAGTCTTTCAAAAGAGGACGCTATAAATCAATTAACCAAATCAGGAGGGTGGCTCAATATCATTCAGAGACCATATGGATGTGTAGCAAATCCGTCTGATACTCCAAAATCAATATTTATTTCCACATTTGATTCTAGTCCATTAGCTCCTGATTATACATTCGTATTGCAAGGCCAAGAACAAAATTTTCAAGCTGGAATAGATGTGCTTAAAAAATTCACTTCTGGAACTCTACATTTAAACATTGATGGAAAATCAGAGGTCTCTCAGATGTTTTCACAAGCAAAAAATGTTCAATTAAACAAAATTTCTGGTCCACACCCTGCGGGAAATGTTGGAGTTCAAATTCATCATATTGATCCAATATCGAAAGGAGATATTATTTGGACTGTAAATCCGGTAGGAGTTGCCCAAATAGGAAAGTTATTTTTGGAGGGTATTCACGATACCTCACGATTAGTAGCTGTGACAGGTTCGGAAGCGAAAAACCCATCTTACATTAAATCTTACGCAGGAGCTCCAATTAACAAATTGGTAGAAACTAATTCAGACATTGAGAACAGATTTATTTCAGGAAATGTGTTGTCTGGTCAATCTATTGGGCAGGATGGTTATATAGGGTACTATGATAATCAAGTAACTGTTATTCCTGAAGGGAAATACGAAGAATTTTTAGGATGGATATTACCATCAACAAAGAAATTGAGTTATCATAAAGCCTTTGGTATGTTAAGTTTCCTTAACAAGAATAAAGAGTTTATGGTAGATACAAATGCACATGGTGAAGAAAGAAATTTTGTTATTTCTGGTGCATTCGAAGAGGTGACACCAATGGATATTCTACCTACGCATCTGTTCAAAGCTATTCTTGCGGAAGATTATGATGATATGGAAGCATTAGGAATCTATGAGTTGGTTGAAGAGGATGTCGCTCTATGCGAGTTTATTGATGTTTCTAAGAATCCAATTCAAGAAATACTTAGGGAAGGAATTGAATTAATAAAAGAAGGATAAGCTGGAATGAAGTTTTTACAGAATAAATTCGATCAGATAAAACCTCTTTTTGAAAAAGGAGGAAAACTAGAAAAGTTCCATACCATCTATGAGGGACACAGAACCATTTTCTTTGCTCCAGATATAATAACGGGTAAGAAAGGCGCTCAGATCAAAGATGCTACTGATCTTAAAAGGTTGATGTTCACTGTGATCATCGCTATGATCCCATGTTTGATATTTGGTATGTGGAATGTAGGTCATCAGCATTTTATAGCGACTGGTGTAGAAGCTACACTCCTTGATAAGTTTTGGATTGGAATTCTTAAAGTGATTCCAATTGTTGTTGTCTCATATGGTGTAGGATTGTTAACAGAATTCACTTTTTGTGTGATATACAATCGTCCAATTGAAGAAGGATACTTAGTTACAGGAATGTTGATACCACTAATAATGCCAGCAACTATTCCTTTATGGCAAGTGGCATTGGCTACAGTTTTCGCCGTTATTATAGGAAAAGAAGTTTTTGGTGGCACTGGGATGAATATTCTGAATGTAGCACTAACTGCAAGGGTATTCTTGTATTTCGCATATCCCACTGATATTTCTGGAAATGTATGGACCTATTTCGGTGATAAAACACCCGTTGATGGTTTCTCAGGGGCGACTATTCTTGCATACGGTGCTGAAGCAGCATCCAATGGGACAAATATGATGGAATTGGCCAGTAATCATTGGTATTCAGGTATGTTTGATTTCTGGAATATGTTCATAGGAATCATACCTGGTAGTATTGGAGAGACTTCTACACTAATGTGCTTAATTGGAGCTTTCATTTTGATTACTACTGGTGTAGGAAGTTGGAAAATAATGCTGAGTGTAGTTATTGGAACGTTAGCTATGGGAGGACTATTTAATCTAGCAGGTGGTAACAGTTTTATGGATTTACCTGCACACTATCATTTAGTGATTGGAGGCTTGGCATTTGGAGCTGTATTCATGGCCACTGATCCAGTGAGTGCATCTCATACGGAATTTGGGAAATGGATTTATGGCTTTTTAATTGGGGTAATTACAGTTTTAATCAGAGTAATTAATCCTGCATACCCTGAGGGTATTATGTTGGCAATATTGTTTATGAATGTATTTGCCCCACTCATTGATTTTTACGTTGTAGAAGCAAACAAAAAAAGAAGATTAAAACGTGCGACAGTCTAATTTATATGTAATTCTATTTGCCATTGGATTAACAGTGGTTTTTGGAGGTGCGCTATCCCTTACCTCAGTAGGGCTGAAGCCTTTGCAGGACAAACAAGTTGAAATTGATACTAAGAAAAAAATTCTTGGAGCAGTCATGGATATTTCTAAGATTGAAGATCCAAATGAGTTGTTAGCTTTATATGATGAAAAAGTAAGTTCTATTGTAGTTGACATAAATGGTAATGAAATCAAGGAGGGAAAAGATGGCAAGTCTATAATAGCTGAAGAAATTAATGTTCAAAGGAATTCGAAATTTCCGCCAGAGGAAAGAATGTATCCAGTCTTCATGTTTAGCGAATCAGCAGGAACAGTTGATTCCTATATTTTTCCAACTTTTGGGTCTGGACTATGGGATTGGATATCTAGTTTTATAGCATTAGGTCCAGATTTAAATACTGTGATGGGAATTGCTTTTGATCACAAAGGAGAGACACCAGGACTAGGTGCTCGAATTACAGAATCAACTGTTCAACAGAGATATGTTGGAAAAAAAATTTACAATGATCAAGAAGAGCTGGTCAGTATTAGTATGGTAAAAGGAGAGGGTAACGCTGGTTTAACTGAACATCAAGTAGATGGTATGTCAGGAGCTACAATTACAGGCAAAGGCGTTAATGCAATGCTTGAAAATTACCTGTCTTACTACAAAGCCTTCATCGAAAAAAGAAAATCTAATAAAATAGCAAGTCTATGAGTTCAGATATTGCAGAAATTTCAGAGGAATCGGCTGTAGAGCTAATAAATAAAGAGCCATCAGAGCCTTTATTTTCAAAGCGAAGAAAAAAAATAGTTTCGGATCCGTTAAATGACGACAATCCGATAACAATACAAGTTTTGGGTATATGTTCAGCTCTAGCTGTTACTGTTCAATTCAAGCCCACTATGATCATGTCGATTGCTGTGGTCTTTGTTATCGTATTCTCAAACCTCATCACATCGACGATGAGAAAAATAATTCCTAATAGAATTAGGATTATAGTTCAGCTAGCGATAATTGCTACATTGGTAACATTAGTAAGTGAAGTTTTGAAAGCTTACAGTTATGATATGTACAAGATTCTTGGAGCTTATGTTGGCTTGATCATAACCAATTGTATCGTAATGGGTCGTTTGGAGGCTTTTGCTATGGCAAATAAGCCATACGATTCTATACTTGATGGGTTTGGAAGCGGTTTTGGATATGCATGGATCATTTTAGTGGTTGCTTTCTTTAGAGAACTACTTGGAGGTGGAACAATATTCATTGGAACTCCGCTAGAGTTTGATGTGTATGGATCTCTCGGAAATCTTTTAGGAACCACCCTACAAACAAATGGACTTTTTGTTGATTCAATAGGTGCATTTGTGATTTTGGGTATTATTATATGGATACAGCGAACTAAGAACGGTTACGTAGAGCACTAAAAACTACTAAAGAAATGGAAGCAATTAATATAGCTATAAAGGGGATTTTCATTGACAACATGATCTTCACCTATTTTTTAGGAATGTGCAGTTTCCTTGCAGTATCTAAAAAAGTAAAAACGGCATTTGGTCTTGGTCTCGCAGTGATCTTTGTTTTGACGATTACCGTTCCAATCAATTGGCTAATTCAGGAAAAAGTACTAAAGGAAGGGGCACTTTCATGGTTAGGGGCTGATTTCGCATCAATAGATCTTACTTTCTTACAATTCATCATTTTCATAGCTGTAATTGCTGCCATGGTTCAATTGGTTGAAATGATTATTGAGAAGTTTTCACCATCATTGTATGGTTCACTCGGAATTTTTCTTCCACTAATAGCTGTTAACTGTGCTATTTTAGGATCCTCGCTATTTATGGTACAAAGAGATTATACTATAGTTGAGGCTACTGCGTTTGGATTTGGTTCAGGAACTGGATTTTTCTTAGCTATTATTGCTCTTGCAGCTATCAGGGAACGTCTAAAGTACTCTCATGTGCCAAATGGATTAAAAGGCTTGGGAATTACCATGCTTATTACTGGTTTAATGGGCTTGGCTTTTAAGTCCTTCATTGGAGTGGCGCTATAGTTTGTAACTATTTAAAATATCTAAAAGAGTGATTTATCACTCTTTTTTTATGTCCATTTCCCTATTTTAATTACCTTAACTGAAACAAATATCTCAAAAATGAAAAAATCTTTATTAACAATTGCATTCTCGCTTATTGTATTGATTGGCTATAGTCAAGCTAAAGTTGAACTAGGTTTAAAGGGTGGTCTTAATTCTTCTACTTCTGATATTAGTAACTCTAATATCACTGTGAATTCTGAATCTACATTTCATGGTGGGTTGTATGCTTTAATTAAATTAACCAAATTGGGTATTCAACCAGAGATACTTTATTCTCCTCAGAAAAATGAATTTGTCAATGGTGGAAATTTGTCAACACAAACAAAAGTTTATCTAGATATTCCTATCATGGTGAAGCTTTATTTAGCTGCTGGATTGAATATTCAAGCTGGACCACAGTTTAGCTTGTTAACATCAGTTGATGGTGCTGCGGGTACTACTAAGGACGATTTTAAAAATGGAGATATGTCTGTTGCATTTGGTGCTGGCTGGGATGCTCCTTTTGGTTTGCAAGCCAATGTACGATATATAGTTGGATTAAACGATGTTAATGACAATCAAGCGCTTGCTGCAGAGATCAAGAATAGAACCTTACAACTGTCTCTTGGATATAGAATATTTAAAGTTGGGAAATAGTCTCATCTTTTATTAAGTGTTAAAAAAACCGGAGTAAACTCTTCGGTTTTTTGATTCTAATAATTATTAGCAAATTCTATTTATTATCATTTAGACTCCAATCATATTCCTGAAAGTTCACTACAAAATCTGCAGGAACTGGGTAGAATCGATACTTATTGATATACTGTATCAAAGATCCTTCAGCTGAAGTAAATTGATCTCCATACCAATCAAAAATCTTATTTAGGGTTACTGTCTTTTTCTTTTCATCTACTAGCACATAATTGGGACGATCGATGATTAACTCTGCTCTAAATTGAAGTTGCTCCTCTACATGTTGAGGAGTGAATGCATTATCATACAAAAACGGACAACTTCGTGCACCACATCCTAAAGCAAAGTGAATCCTAGGGTCCTTAGTTGGATCAAATAATTTCCTAAATTCTATTTCATCCAAGGTGAGTTGTTCTCGTGCAATTGTGAACTTATTAGACTTGAAAAAGCCTTTTACGTCAAGTGGTTTATTAATTGGATAATTATCTCTAATCTGCTTAATAACCAATAGATTATAAGCATTCAGATAAAAGGCTGTTTTGTAATTCTGAGAACTGTCTCTTAAATTCATTGTGGCAATTTCAGTTACTAGCTCATCAAGTTCTTTTGTGTCCTGTTGAAGTTCTGCGTAGTTGACTAAACCAAAAACGATTTCTCTTACTAAGAATGAGTTTACTCTATCAAAATGAGTTTGAGAAACCGCAATGGATGGAATTATAAAAAAAGTGATTAGAAAAATAAATAGTCTCATAATTGTAATTGATCTTCGGTAATGAGAAATAAGATAGATAAGACACATGAATTATTATAAAAAAATTCTATATACAGGGCATAAAAAAAGCCCTTTGGTCAAGGGCTTAACATTTTGCTTATAATTTTAATATTTAGCAGAATTCTTTGAAAACTTCTTGCAAGTGATTTGCAATCATCTCAGCAGATCTTCCTTCAATATGATGTCTTTCTACAAAGTGAGCTAACTCTCCATCTTTAAATAGTGCTACAGCTGGCGATGAAGGAGGATAAGGAAGCGTATATTCTCTTGCTTTCTGAGTGGCCTCAGTATCAAATCCAGCAAATACTGTGGTCAAATGATCTGGCTTTTTATCTGAGTTCTTAAGCGCAAGCAAAACACCTGGTCTTGCAGTACCTGCTGCGCATCCGCACACTGAGTTGATAACCATTAAGGAAGTTCCTTTCTGATCTTTCATATGATTGTCTACATCTGCTGCAGACAATAATTCTTTAAAACCAGCTGTTGTTAACTGATTTTTCATAGGAGCTACTAATTCCGGTGGATACATATCTATTTTATTATTATTTATTTCTACATAAAACCTAATTCCAACTTGGCTTCTTCAGACATCATCTCAGTTGCATAAGGAGGATCAAAGGTTAGTTCTACATTCACATCATTTACACCTTTTACAGCTCTCACATGAGCCTCTACCTCACTAGGTATTTGCTCAGCTGCTGGACAAGATGGAGAAGTTAGTGTCATGATAACTTCAACATTATTTATTGGAAGAATATTGATCTCATAAATCAGACCAAGCTCATATACATCTACAGGAATCTCAGGATCATACACTCCTTTAATAGCTCTGATAATATCTTCCTTTAGTGCTAGGATGTCGTTATTTGTCTTTGTTTCACTCATGATTTTTCTTGGGTCGAAAACGCCAATCCGTAAAGCTTCATTTGTTTTATCATCGAGGCAAAACCATTTGATCTTTGCGTTCCTATGAAACGATCCATTCCTATTTGTTTTGGGAAATAAATCTCAGCGTTAATAACATCTTGAGGCGTAGATTGATTCAATACGCGCACTAATAAACTTACCAATCCTTTAGTTATTGCAGTATTCGAATCTGCATTAAATTTGATTTTGCCATTTTCATCTGATGCAGTCATCCATACTTTCGATTGACAACCCTTCACTATATTGTCTTCAACTTTATCTTCATCAGCTAGTGTCCCTAGTTCTTCACCTAATTCCATAATGTAATTAAGTGTCATTTCCATGTCTCCATCTAAAATGGAAAACTCTTCAATTATAGCCTCTTGTCTTTCTTTGATAGAATCCATTAGCTAAACTTTTTAACAATTTGTATTAATGCATCGTGAAAGATATCAATTTCCTCTTTTGTATTGTAAATAGCGAATGATGCTCTTACTGTCCCATCTATTCCTAAATAGTCCATTAAAGGTTGGGTACAATGGTGACCAGTACGTACAGCAATACCCTTTGCGTCTAAAAATTGTCCCAAATCATACTGGTGTACACCTTGAACAATAAAAGAAATTACACTTGCTTTATTATCTGCTGTTCCAATAGGTGTGAATCCAGGAATATCTTTCAATTTCTCAGTAGCATATTCAAGAAGCATGTTTTCATGATCTTGGATAGCTTCATGACCAATTTCTTCAATAAATTGAATGGCATGATCAAACGCAATTATATCTCCAATGCTTGGGGTTCCAGCTTCAAATTTATAAGGAATATCATTGTAAGTTGTTTTCTCAAAAGAGACATTATTGATCATTTCACCGCCTCCTTGATAGGGAGGAATAGCTTCCAATATTCCTCTTTTTCCATACAAGATTCCAACACCCGTCGGTCCGTACATTTTATGACTTGAAAAAGCTAAGAAATCGCAATTGATTTCTTGAACATCAATCTTCAAATGAGGCGCTGCTTGTGCAGCATCCACCATTGTTATAATATCCCTTTCAAATGCGTAGCTTAAAATTTCTTTGATAGGATTGATGGTTCCCAATGAATTGGAAACGTAATTGACCGCCACCATTTTTGTTTTATCAGTGACTAACTTTTTGTATTCCTCTACAATTAATTCTCCCTTATCATTGATGGGGATTACTTTAATTGAAGCTCCTGTCTTCTCAGCAATAAGTTGCCAAGGAACAATATTGGAATGATGTTCAAGCTGTGAAAGAATGATTTCATCTCCAGCATTTAGGAATTTTGAACCCCACGAATGCGCCACCAAGTTGATACTATCTGTAGTCCCTTTAGTGAAAATGATTTCATCAGATTCATGAGCATTTATAAATTTCTGCACTCGTTCACGTGTAGCTTCAAAATTTTTGGTAGAGCGTTCCGCTAAAGTGTGAATACCTCGATGGATATTTGCATGATCCTTATCGTAGAAGTTGACAAGTGAATCAATTACTGATTTGGCTGTTTGGGAGGATGCTGCGTTATCAAAATAGATCAAGGGTTTTCCATTAACTTCTTGATGAAGAATTGGAAACTGTTCTCTTATTCTTTGAATATCTATTACAACCTCAGATTCCATTATGATAATTTTTTATCTATCAACGCTTGAATTTCTTCTTTCACTTCTTCAATATGAAGATGTTCCATCGTTTCAGAAGCAAAAGCATTAAGAATCATTCCTTTGGCACTTTTTTCATCTATACCACGAGCTCGTAAGTAGAAGATTGCATCCTCATCTAGCTGACCAGATGTACATCCGTGAGAACATTTTACGTCATCTGCCCATATTTCCAATTGAGGCTTTGTATTTAATGTTGCATCATCGGATAGGAGAATGTTATTATTTGCTTGAAAAGCATTTGTCTTTTGTGCCTCTTGCCTCACATAAATTTTACCATTGAAGACACCTGTAGATCGCTCATCTAGAATTCCTTTGTATAACTCATTACTGTATGTATTGGGTTTCTGATGATCTACTGATGTATTATTATCTACATGGGATTTCTTATCCAATAGAAAAAGCCCAAACATGTATGCTTCGCAATTTTCATCCTCAATATTTACAGTCATACTATTTCTCACCATAGCTCCTTCAAAGGAGAATGTATTATTGATGAATTTCCCATCTCTGGCTACATGAGCAAAAGTAGATTCATGTGTATACGTGTCAGAAGTATAATTCTGTACTTTGGTATGATTTGCGATGGCATTCTTACCTACACTGAATTCAATGAAAGAGTTTGTAAAAGACTTGCTCTGAGAAATTACTTTTTCAACAATAGAAATCTTTTGGCTATCGGCAACACTTACTCTGGTTCGTGGATTTGAAAAACCACTTGAGAAGTAATAAATAAAAATAGGATCATCTGAATCAGAGGACTCTATGAATAGTTCCTCCTTAGATAAGGCAGTATTCATTAAACTGAATGGATCATGCTTGCCTTCTGAAACTGCTTTCCTTGAAACTTTATGATCTGCAAGTACTAATGAGTCTTGTTCAGAATAAACCCCATCAATCATCACTAGGTGACTGCCTTTAGTTTTATAAATTTCAGAAGAATCAAAAGAAGCTGAAGACTTACTTTTCCAATCAAAATTCTTTTCTAAAATGGAAGTAATAGGTGTGTATTTGTACGCTTCTGATCTTTTATGCGGCAATCCTACCTCCAATAATAGATTAAATGCTTCATTATGAACATTAGATTGAGGTTCAAATGAAGACTTTAATGTATTCAATAATACTGATTGCTCCTTTATCATGCCGTAGCTAGTTCTTCTTTGATCCAATCGTATCCTTTTTCTTCTAGCTCCAATGCCAAAGACTTATCACCTGATTTTACAATTCTTCCTTTGTACAAAACATGAACATAATCAGGAACTATGTAGTCTAATAACCTTTGATAATGAGTCACAACAATGGATGCTGTATTTTCATTCTTCAGCTTATTGACTCCATCAGCCACTATCTTCAATGCATCAATATCTAACCCAGAATCAGTTTCATCAAGTATAGAGAGTGTAGGCTCTAGCATAGCCATTTGAAAAATCTCATTTCTCTTTTTTTCTCCCCCTGAAAAACCTTCATTCAATGACCTACTCAACAAGGCTTGATCAATATCAACAAGCTTCATTTTTTCTTTCATCAACTTTAAAAAGTGTACAGCGTCTAATGGTTTTTCACCTCTACTTTCTCTTACCTTATTCAGGGCAGTCTTTAGAAAATTGGTAGTGGATACTCCAGGGATTTCAACAGGATATTGAAATGCTAGGAATATGCCTTTATGAGCTCTTTCTTCAGGAGAAAGTTCTAATAAATTTTCACCATGAAAAGTGACTTCACCAGCTGTGATGTCATAATCTTCGCGACCTGCAAGAACTGAAGCCAATGTGCTTTTACCAGATCCATTTGGACCCATGATTGCGTGAACTTCACCTGCTTTTACTTCTAGGTTAATTCCTTTTAGTATTTCCTTGCCCTCAATTGAGGCATGCAAATTTTTGATTGAAATCATATATTCTTTATGAAAATTGTTATCCTACACTCCCTTCTAGAGTGAGGGCTAGTAATTTTTGAGCTTCTACCGCAAACTCCATTGGGAGTTTGTTCATTACTTCTTTGGCAAAACCATTGACAATAAGTGCTACTGCACTTTCCTCATCTATACCTCGTTGTTGACAATAGAAAATCTGATCTTCTCCTATTTTTGAAGTAGTGGCTTCATGCTCAATTTGAGCTGACTTATTTTTAACATCAATATATGGAAACGTATGTGCACCACAGAGATCTCCCATCAAGAGTGAGTCGCATTGAGAGAAGTTTCTTGATCCTTCAGCTCTTTTCGCAATTTCTACTTGACCTCTGTAGCTATTCTGAGAATGACCTGCAGATATTCCTTTAGATACAATTCTTGATCTTGTTTTCTTTCCAAGGTGAACCATTTTGGTTCCCGTGTCTGCTTGCTGATAGTTATTAGTTACAGCTACAGAGTAAAACTCACCTACGGAGTAATCACCTTTCAGAATACAAGAAGGATATTTCCATGTTACAGCAGATCCAGTTTCTACTTGCGTCCAAGATATTTTGGAATGATCACCAGCACATATTCCTCTCTTGGTAACGAAATTGTAAATTCCGCCTTTTCCATTTTTATCTCCTGGATACCAGTTTTGAACTGTAGAATACTTTACCTCTGCATTTTTAGCAGCGTAAATCTCAACCACTGCTGCATGCAATTGATTTTCATCTCGCATTGGAGCTGTACATCCTTCTAGATAACTCACATAAGAATCATCTTCAGCTACTATAAGTGTTCTTTCAAATTGCCCTGTATTTGCAGCATTGATCCTGAAATAGGTAGATAACTCCATTGGACACCTAACCCCTTTTGGGATATAGCAAAATGATCCATCGGAGAATACTGCCGAATTAAGTGCAGCAAAGTAATTGTCAGTGGATGGAACTACTGATCCTAAATATTTTTTAATTAACTCAGGGTGCTCATGAACTGCTTCGCTGAAGGAAGAAAAAATAACACCAAGTTCTGATAGCTTGTCTTTAAAAGTAGTAGCAACAGAAACAGAGTCAATTACTGCATCCACAGCTACTCCAGTCAATCTTTTTTGCTCTAGGAGAGAAATACCTAATCGCTCAAAAGTTTTGAGTAATTCAGGATCTACATCTTCCAAATTCTTTGGCTTGCTATCTTGCTTTGGCGCTGAATAGTATTTAATTGCTTGATAATCTATTTCAGGGTATTTAACATTCGCCCATTTAGGCTCAGTCATTGTTTTCCAGTGAGCGAAAGCTTTAAGGCGCCATTCAAGAAGCCATTCTGGTTCATTTTTTTTTGCTGAAATAAATCGAACAATATCCTCGTTTATTCCGAATGGAGCTTCATCTGCTTCAAAATCTACAGACCACCCATGCTCGTATTCTTTCGAGGTAAATTCTTCTAATATTTGTTCGTCACTGTTCATGTATCAGACCACTTTTCTAAACCGCAAAGGTACGACTTATTAATAATAATTCTAAATAAGAACAAAGAACTTATGAATAGGTTCGTCAGATAGCAAACTTTTTAAAAAACAAGGTGCTTATTTACACTTTCTTCAAGCGAAATAAATGTTTCAGTACTTTCTATTCCATCTACCTTTTGAATTTTATCATGTAAGATATCTTTCAAGTGCTGCGTGCCTTTACAATAGATCTTACAGAAGATATTGTAATTACCCGTAGTATATCTAATGGTGGCGACTTCAGGTATCTCTTTTAGTTTAGCCACAACCTTGTCATAAAGTGAACTTTTTTCAAGATATATACCTAGGAAACAGGTAATATCAAATCCCAATTTGCCGTAATCAATTTTTAAGGTAGTGCCCTTTACAATTCCCATTTCTTCCATTTTTTTCATTCGGACATGAACAGTTCCTCCTGAAACGAATACTTTCTTGGCTACTTCTGTATAAGGCATCTTAGCATCTTCAGATAGAATATTCAAAATCTTCAGATCTACATTATCAATTTCATAATTTTTACTCATTCTTGATTATTTAATTGTGTGATTATCAATTTATACTATATTAAATTGATAAAAATGTATTTTTTATTTTGTTATGCTGTGAAATTTTCAATAAAAATACTCTTTTATTACTTTTGAATCTTCTAAGAAGGAAAAAAAATGAAATTTGAGCAATTATAAGTTCACAATTCATAAGGACTTTTTTGGGTTAATGTTGTTTATTTTTATTAGGTCTTGGTAGGGGTGCCAAGACCTTTTTGTATTATTGTCATTCCTTTTTTATCTACCAAAAAGAAATTAAAGCTTCTGACCAAACTTAAATAACATGAATAATCAACCTTGGCTCGATAACTACCCAGCTGGTGTTCCGAAATCTATTGATGCGGATCGATATAAGAATCTTCCAGAATTATTTTCTGAGGCAAGAGAAAAGTATGCTGATAAAGAAGCATATGAGAATATGGGCAAGATCATCACCTTCAAGGAGTTGGATGAATTGTCTACAGCTTTTGGGGCTTATCTTCAAAATGATCTGGGCTTAAAGAAGGGTGATAAAATTGCTATACAGTGTCCTAATATTCTTCAAAGTCCGATAGCAATACATGGAGCGCTCAAAGCAGGACTTGTTGTTGTAAATACAAACCCTTTGTACACTTCATCAGAGATGAAGCATCAGTTTAATGACTCAGGTGCTAAAGCTATTGTAATACTTAAGAACTTTGCTTGTAATCTGGAGCCTATTCTTGCAGACACTTCAATCGAGCATGTCATAGTTACAGAACTTGGCGATTTGATTGGTGGTATTAAAGGCGCACTTGTCAATTTCGTTGTTAAATATGTGAAGAAGATGGTGCCTGCCTATTCCATAAAGGGTACCATAGATTTTAAGGATGCTATTGCAAAAGGAAAGGCGAACACTTTAAATGCGCCAGATATTGATGCAGAAGATTTAGCTTTTTTACAGTATACAGGGGGGACTACAGGAGTATCAAAAGGGGCAATGCTTACCCACAGGAATCTAATAGCGAATCTTCAGCAGGTAGAGGCTTGGCTATATCAAACTGATCTTAAAGAAGGAGAGGAAATTTGGATTGCTGCTTTACCATTGTATCACATTTTCGCATTAAATGCTCACTGTCTTATTCCGATGAAGTTGGGAGCGAAAAACATTTTGATTACAAACCCGAGAGATATGAAAGGATTTGTGAAAGAATTGAAGAAACATCCATTTACTCTGATTACAGGGGTGAATACACTTTTCAATGGGTTACTAAATACACCAGGTTTTGCTGAATTAGATCATTCCACTATCAAAATTGCCTTAGCAGGAGGAATGGCATTACAACGATTTGTATTTGACAAATGGGAAAAAGTAACTGGTAAAAAAATTGCCGAAGCTTATGGTTTGACAGAAACGTCTCCAGGGCTTTGTATTAATCCTATGGGAGATGGCAATAGGGTAGGTACAATTGGACTTCCTTTACCAGACAGTGAGATAGTACTTTTAGACGATGATGGAAAGGAAGTGGCAATAGGTGAAAAGGGTGAGCTATGTACAAAGGGCCCACAAGTTTTTAAAGGCTATTGGAATAGAGAGGAGGAAACAAAAAACAGTTTCATTAATGGTTATTTTAAAACGGGAGATATTGCCACGATGGATGCAGATGGGTACTTTAAAATTGTGGACAGGAAGAAGGAAATGATTCTTGTTTCTGGTTTCAATGTGTATCCAAATGAGGTAGAAGATTGTATTGCTCTAATGGAAAAGGTATTAGAGGTTGGAGCTATCTCAGTTCCAGATCCGAAATCAACAGAAGCCGTAAAGGTTTACATTGTGAAAAGTGATGCTAGCCTTACAGAGGATGAAGTAAGAGAGCATTGTGAAAAAAACCTGACAGGTTATAAACAACCTAAGCACATTGCTTTTATTGATGAGCTTCCAAAATCAAACGTCGGAAAAATTCTTCGAAGAATTTTGAAAGAGAATGATTTGAAAACAAATACGTATACCTAAATCAATGAAAAAATTACTTACTGTGCTATTCGCAATTGGATCAATCATTGTCTATGGCCAAAACTCAGATACAACTTATTGGAAATATGGAGGAGCAGGATCACTCACCTTCTCACAAGTATCCTTGACTAATTGGGCTTCAGGGGGAGAGAATTCCACTGCTATTAATGCCAGCTTTGGAATTTTCGCGAATAGAACAAAAGCCCGTGGAAAATGGGAAAGTACACTTGATTTAGCATACGGAATTGTCAAGCAAGGAAATAACGATTTGGTTAAATCAGATGACCAAATAAACGTTTCTACGAAGTACGGTTATCGGATAAAGAAAGAGAATGCAAAATGGTTTTTCAGTGGATTAGTGGATTTTAAAACACAGTTCAATGAAGGATTTGCTACTCCTCTGCAGGTTAATTTGATTTCTGATTTTATGGCGCCAGGCTATTTAGTTATAGGTGCAGGAGGGGACTATTATCCCAATGACAAATTCACTTTTTCATATATCCCACTTACTGGAAAATTCACCTTTGTAAATGTTCAAAGTCTAGCTGATAAAGGAGCGTATGGAGTGGAGGGAGCGGTCTATGCTGATGATGGTGTGACTGTGATAACTCCCGGTAAGAATACGAGAGCTGAGGTTGGTTCTTTTTTTAGAGCAAAATATAAAAATGATATATTCGAAAGTAGGCTTGAATTATTTACAAGCTACATTGATAGCTTTGGTACCATTGATGTCAACTGGCAAAATGCTTTAGTAATGAATGTAACTAAGTGGCTCACAATGAATATTTCCACGCAATTGATCTATGATAAGGATATCCTGATTGAAGATGAAAATGGAGTGGAAGACGATCGAGTCCAATTCAAAAGTGTTATTGGAGCTGGTATTACATATAAGTTTGGAGCCCAGAAAGGAAAGTAGCATTTAATAAAAGCCACCTATTATGCTTGAATTTAATCCTGTTGAAGGAATGAAATACATTTATCCTGTTTTAGTAGGGTTTATGATTTTAGAATACGTTGTAGCTAAGGAAAATTATGAGCTGAAAGATTCCTTAGCTGGATTTGGTATTGCGCTTGGAGCTTCTGTGGTTGCATCATTTACCAAAGTATTTACCGTAGTTGTTGTTTTTCAATGGTTTTTTGATGTAATGTCTCCTTTTCGGGAGCAGTATTTGGGATATTCAACTATTGGATTTGCTTGGTGGGCTTGGGTCCTAGCTATTTTTGCAGATGATTTTAATTTTTATTGGCATCATCGCTTAAGTCATACCGTAAGATTGCTTTGGGCAGCTCATGTACCGCATCATTCATCCAAAAATTATAATCTTGCTGTCAGTATTCGAAATGGGTGGTTTATCTCCTTTTATAAACCAATTTTTTGGTTGTGGATGACTTGTGTTGGATTTGAGCCATTTATGATTGGGACTGCCATGATCATCAATGGAACGTATCAATACTTTTTACATACCAAAAAGGTAGGTTCGCTCGGTCTAATCGGGAAAATCTTTAATAATCCGCATGTTCATGCTGTGCACCATTCAAGTAACATAGAATATTTGGATAAAAATCATGGTGGTATATTCTTAATTTGGGATCATGTATTTGGCACTTGGCAAAATGTGATTGAGGGAGTTGCACCGAAATATGGAATAATAAAGGATCCTGAAACCTATAACCCTATTCGTTTGAATACCCATGAATTTGAAGCTATCTACAAAGATGTACGAAAGGCAAAAGGATTGAAAGAAGTGGCGATGTATATTTTTGGCGCTCCTGGATGGAGTCCGGGTAATGATAGCATGACAGTCAAACAAATGCAGGCAGGAAAAGTAGATAAGGCAGCTTAATTTAACTTTTCCGCTTTGCCCTCTTTGCTTTGTAGAAGGTTTTGTCAGCTACATAAATGGTTTTGATAACCTCAGCAAATAGTTTGTCGCCATCTTGATTGGTTAGCTTCACTCTCTTAATCAAATCAATTTCCTTTTTAACACTTACATCTTTTTTGATTTGGTCAATCTCTTCTGGAGTGAAAAGAAAGTGGGCATAAACCGATTGATTGGCTGGTCTTTTAAACTTGATGGTCGCTTCTTTATCCCATACCACATACTTCTCTCCAAGAATATTCATCAGCTGAATCATGTAAATAGGATCAGTGGCTGATGCCATACTACCTCCAAAGATGGTTCCTACATAATTTCTATTTTTCCAACTGATTGGAATTTTAACTTTTACCTCCAGTAAATCATCAGTGACATCATAGAGCCTTCCCGTACTTCGTCTGTACATGGGAGCGAAATTGAATCCATGTTTGAAGAGAGTGCTTGGTCTGATGAATTTTTTTAGCACTTTAGAAATAGCAGCGTACATCTGTTTGTTTTTTTACTAGGCGAAGGTACTTTCAATTTTTGATGATTAGGAGCAGGATAGTTTCTTTCAATATTAACTCTCATCCCTTTCTGAATTGAAATCATCCAGAAGAGCCATCATCTTATTGTGGATTTCATAAACCGTGGTTTCAGCTAAATAATCGATACTGAACTTACAATAGGAAATGAACTCGGTGAGTTCATCGCCCTCTAGCTTTGTCATCTCCGCTACCCATTCTCGATTAAATTTTTGGTTGGCAAGATTGGTCTTTCGTTTGCTCTGAAGAATTTCTTGCATCTTTTTTTGCTCTTTTCCTTTTTTACTTAGTGCTTCAAAATTGACAGGAATAGAAAATGATAAACCAACAGTAGAGTTTTGGAGATCTTCTTATGTAATTTTTTCTTCATTAGAAGGTAAAGTCCACATACCATAGATTTCTAACTCTGGCTCTAGTTCTATTTCAACAATCATTTGTTTGAATCGGTCATAGTCAGGAAAGTCATTAATAACCACTTCTGGGAGAAATATGGGATCTGGAGATAGTTCAAACTCAAGTAATTCCTCTTTAAACCAACTCTCTTCTACGACTTTTACAAGATTTTGAAAACCTATATGAGATATAATTAGCGTATCACCTTTTTGAGCAGGAATTCTAAACTTTCCATATACATTCAATACAGCGAGTTTACTAGTAGTTATGTTCCTTACGTGCGCCTGTTCTAGTATACTCGTGATAGATGAATCTCTAACGATTCCATGTATATACTTTCGTTGTGCTGAAGCAAGCAAAGAAAGAATGACGAGTGATATGAACAGTGTAATTCTCATTCCTGAAATCAAATATCTGCAACAAGCACACCATCACCCAGTTTTTAAGATTTTTTAACAGCTCTGATCTTATGGATTATGAAATAGAAATAATCACTTTTCCTGCATGCCTTCCTTCCCCAAAGTGCTGAATAGCTTGAGGTGTCTCTTCGAATGGATAAGGGCCGTCAATGATGGGTTTTATCTTCCCTTCTTCATAAAGTTGATTGATGTATGCGATATCCTTGTTGGCTTGTAATCCAACCATAAAAACATTCTTTCTGCGCACCTTTCGAGCAAATAAAATCTGAAGTAGACGAAAAATTTCTCCACCTACAGTCACGTATTTCCCATTGAGATTTAAGCAACCTACATAAGCTTCTGGTGCACGAGTTGTTTTTGCATCAAGGATTAGATCATATCTCTCTTTGCTTTTTGTGAAGTCTTCTTTTTTGTAATCAATGACTTGATCAAAGCCAATGGATTGCATCATTTTGAGTTTGTTTCCCGTGTCAACACCAGTTATATCACAATCATAAAGTTTTGCGAGTTGAAAAGCGAAAGTGCCCACTCCACCACCAGCTCCATTGATTAATACTTTATCGCCTTTTTTGATTTTCCCTATATCAATCAACCCTTGATACGCCAACATAGAAGCATGAGAGGTGGCAGCAGCTTCTACAAATGACATTTTATCGGGCTTAAGAGCAAGAGCTTTTTCATTTATGCTAATATATTCAGCAAACGTACCAAAACCATAATCTGAAGTATCACCGTAGACCTCATCTCCAATTTTAAAAGAGGAAGTATTGCTTCCAATTGCCTCAATGATGCCCGACATTTCCATTCCTAGTATTGGTTTTCTTGGTTTGAATAAACCAAAAAGCAAGCGATATAATGCTGGCTTACCTCTTACCATACTCCAGTCATAATCATTCACTGCAGAAGCTTTAATTCTGATAAGGGCTTCATTTTCTTTAGGGATTGGCTGAGGCAACTCTTTGAGTTGAAGATCCTTTGGCGGACCGTATTTTTCACAAATAAATGCTTTCATGAATATTAGAGGATTAACGAGACTGTGAGTTACATGTTTAAATATCCAGCACAATAAATATTGTATTATTATTCAAATCATAAAAATCAAACTCATGTATGCCCCAAGGGGTGTTTCTTCTGAATTTATTTTTAGTGATGGTTCCACGTATTAAAAACTCTAAAAAGTAAGGTTCAATGTCTGATTCAAATATTTTCATAACTGAACCGCCGGTTGTGGGGTCTTCTTCAGTGCCATGATAGAATTGTAAATGGAATTCGAGTTTATCTCTCTTTAAGCCTGCATATCCTTCCAAAATCCTTCTTGAAGCCAGTGTATTTCTCATACTATTTAATGTCTCGATCAATATTGAGTGAATGTAAAACTGGGATGATATATAGAGTGGAGGATCTCATTGAGTAAGATTAAGGGATTAAGGTATGATGTCGTTCTAAGTTTCGTGCTGGGTCACAAGTACCACTTTGTTATTTTCAAAATGCACATTAAGAACTGAAGGATCAATATTAAACAGACCAGGGACGAAACCAATGCCATAGGCCCAATGATCTTCGTTATAGTTAAAATCATCATTACCAAGTAGGTTGATGATTTCTTCTTTAGTCATTCCTTCAAGCATCTTAGACTCAATAATGTCTTTGGTCATTTCATATCGCTCATCAGGGTCTGAGCTCCATTTGTCTTGATCAAACTCTTTTTCTGGACTGTAAGTAATAGAAAAAATGATGATTGAAAAGATAGTTATATATGTTAACGGGACAAGAATAAGTGCGGTGAAGAAGGAGATAAATGTTCGATTGGTAGGCTTCTCTATTTTCAGCTTTCTTAGAATGTATTTTATTAAAAAGAATATAGGAATGGAGAAAAATAAGTAAAATAACAATTACAGGCATATTGATTTGTATGGTTTGCTATGGTTTGCGGTTTCAACTCATGCAAGTTGACTATAGCATCACTTAGGATTGTAAATCTTCTCAGCGTTTCTCCTTACTTCATCAATATCTAATGTCATGGGCTTTAGTTGCTTGTTCACAAACATCTCCATTTGATCATCATAGTGTGAACTTTCTGGTTTGCTTGATGCACCATATACATTCACTGTTTCTATAATCGGAAGTCCTTCTTCTGGGTAGCGCACCATCATAATGTAGGACTCACCAGCTCTTCCTTTCACTTTCCCATCTTTGTGTTTTGTAGAATACATAGCGGTGATTACATCTGGAAATCCTGGTAGAGGAAGCTCTTTTTCTCCACGCACCAGCTTTTGATATTCGCCTAATGTTACATCTATTTTATTGAAATACTTCATAAGGTATTTATATGTATAAACGAGGGATGGAATCATCTGATCTTTTGGAATATTGGTTTTGTCTTCAATGTCATCCCTCCATCGCAAATGAATGTTGGTGAGAAGTAAGTGAACTGGACCAATTTGCTCAATAGATGTTGATTTATCCCATGATTGTAGAATTTCTAAAATCTTAGTCGCTCTCTCAGAGGTATCCGCTCTCATGGATAAAAGGGGATTCATGTTTACGCTGAATACTAGCGAATCGGGCAATGTGCCATCGTATTTAATATCTAGAAAATCTTGCCAGCTTAATTTATCGTATTGCCCAATTAACTCCATAAAGCGCGTACTTCGATTGTTTTCCTTTGTACCAAATCCCATGGTGGAGTCATAGTCAGCGTTAATCATATTATCCTCATTGGCTGTTGAGCTAAAAGGAGTATTGTTTGTGTTAAATAAGTATCCAGACGGAGGATTGGTTATTTGTGGTAGATCATCAAATGTGTGATAGGTTGTGGATAGGGTAGAGGAAGTGTTGCCAGGTAGGGTTTCTTTCCAGTTATAGGTTGGATCGCGCATTGGAATCTTCCCATTGCTGATGTAGTAAATATTCCCATCTCTATCAGCATACACGGTATTGAAGCTTAGGATGGAAGTCATACTCATAGCTTTCTTGAACTCACTCAGGTTGGTAGCTTTATTCATCTTATACCATTGCTCGACTGCTCTTATTTCATCAAAAACAGCCATTTTAAAAGCGAAATTTCCTGTATTGTTTTTTACAACTGGTCCGTATTTGGAATAATATGCCTTTTTCCTAATCCCAATTCTTAAACCTAGAAACAGTTTTACTTTAAGCTTTACGTTCCTTTTTTCAAGATCATACCATTCGTCATCTATTCGGTACACATTCTTTTTATCTGGATGCATTTCTAATTGGAAAATATCCACTTTATCAAAGTAGTTTACAGTGTGTGCCCACCCCAGGTATTCATTTGTTCCATGAAACACAACTGGCCCTCCTGGGAATAACCCTCCCATCATATTCCAACCTTCATCACTTACTAAATGAGCCTCATACCAAGCAGCAGGTCCCTCTAAAGGTTGATGTGAATTTATTGCTAAAAAGATCTCCCCGTCTTTTGTTTTGTTTCTGTTGATAGCAAAAGCATTGGAGCCTTTTACTTCATCTACATGAGGTTCTATTTTGTCATTGAATAAATTCTGAATAACCCCATCGCCACCATCTTGCACGGCTAATTGCAATACATACGCTTTGAAAATGTCTTTTTCAGAAATAGGAAATGTTCGTTTAAGTAAAACTTCCTTAGGATGATGCTTTGCATAGGCGTTTAAACCTGCAACATAACCTTGAACTATCTTTCTGAACTCAGGAGAAACGTCGCTAATATGTTTATCCACAATATCTTCTACTCGAAGTAGGCCAACCACATAGTCTATTGGCGCACCTTCTTTTCCAAGATGTCTTCCAAGCAGTTGTTTAGCTGCCATCACAGTTTGCTGAATGGTAGCAAAATCGTCTTCAGAATGAGCCCAAGCCAATCCATAAGATACCTGAGCATCAGTAGGAGCATAAATGTGAGGAACTCCAAAGCTGTCACGGATGATCTCAATTTCAGATGGGTTGAATTGAGAATATGCTTGAGTCGCAATAAGTAAGATTATTAAGGAAATATATCTATTCATACTGATGTAGTTTTTTCTAACTATTTAGAGCTGCGTGGCTAATGGACACTTCAAATGGAATCTTCAAACATGCTGTCTTCTATCTATTCAAATCCAATTCTTTGCTAAAATCGATTTTTTATTAGCTATCGATTTTTCTCTCCGCTTAGGATTTCATGAACCTATAATTTCCATTTTCTCCATTAGGAATGTAGCACTTTTATTTTGACAGATTCCATCTCTTAGTTTGTAATCAAAGTGAAGTTCATTATCCAAGATTTCTACTTCGAAGCATTTATTGGCTAATATCTCAGGATAGTCATCGGTTGTTAAGCATACCTCCAGGTCGTGTGTAGCTATTACGCCCACTGCATTTTTTGAAATAATTTTCTTAATCACTCCAATAGTACCTGTCCGTTTGTCATCAGAGTTAGTTCCCCTTAGAATTTCATCTAGAAGAACGAAACACTTTTGATGTTCTAATGTATCCATGATTTCTTTTAGACGTTTTACTTCTGCAAAGAAGTAGGATTCACTATCGTTTAAAGAGTCTGAGAGTCTCATGGAAACCAAAACGGGTAGTGGGTGAATAGATGCCTTAGAGGCGCAAACCGGTGCGCCGATACCTCCTAAAATCATGTTAATCCCAAGCGTTCGAAGAAATGTGCTTTTTCCTGACATATTCGAACCAGTCAGAATAAAGAAGGTATTACCCTTAAATGAAACAGAATTAGTGACCATTGTCTCTTGATTAATGAGAGGATGACCCAATTCCAAAAAACTCAATTCACCTACATCATTGATATCAGGGAAACAATATTTAGGATTATTGTAGTAGAAGTTTGCCAAACTACTCATAGCTTCAAATTCTCCAATAATATCAAGCCATATAGCGACATCACTAGCGTGATGTAGTTTCCACTTTTGTAGCGCGTGAAGTGTATGAATATGATAAAGAAATAAACCATTAAATATCCATGAAAAGGCGTTCATTACGTTATCCATTCTTGCAAAAAGTGACGACAATCGAGCGATGTTCACACTGGCTTTGGTATTCTCTCCAAGTCTACTTTTAAGGTCTTTCAATTTCTTACTTTGAAAATCTTCCTTTTCAATTTCCTCTATGATAAGACTATATTGTTTGATGATTTTGTCAATCTTTCCCGATCCAATGCTTTCTTGATTGACTCTTCTCAATTGAGAAGCCAAAAGAATAAGATTTACCACCACAAGGAGTAATCCTAGATTCAAGAAAATAGCAGAATCTAATAAATTGTAGACTGTAAAGAGTCCTATTACTATTAAGGGAGATATGAATGAAAATAGCCTTACAAATGGATGAATTTTGTTGCTTCTTTTCTTAGACCAATTCACTATTTCATCAAAACTTTCCTTGCTATCTTGATTAACTTTTGCAATCGCTAGGATATTTTGACGCCAATTAAGTTTGCTTTCTAGCTCTCGAATCGTATTTTGATTTTCAAGTATTTGATCCTTTGATAGGATGTTAAGTAGGGAAGAAGCTAGTCTTGACTCACCACTGTGGGTG